>JAEEQV010000001.1:0-50909 GCA_016285445.1 Bacteroidales bacterium | reverse complement strand
CAAATCAACCTTGCCTTTCACGTCGCCCGACGAAACCAACACACCTTTTTCTGGTTTGTGGAATCCTACAGAATACAACGCCGACAACAATGCATCGTCGAACGTTGTTCCAAGACAGCCAACTTCACCAGTCGAAGACATATCAACGCCCAAAATCGGGTCGGCTCTGTGAAGACGGGCAAATGAGAACTGTGATGCCTTAACGCCCACGTGGTCAACATCGAATACTGCCGAATCAGGTTTTTCAACCGTTTCGCCCAACATAATCTTTGTTGCTGTTTCAATGAAATTACGTTTCAAAACTTTGGAAACGAACGGGAACGAACGCGAAGCACGCAAGTTACATTCAATTACTTTCACATCGTTGTTCTTAGCCAAATACTGAATGTTGAACGGACCGCTGATGTTCAATTCTTTCGCAATCTTGCGACTGATTTGTTTGATTCTGCGGGCAGTTGCAACGTAGATATTTTGTGCAGGGAACACCAATGTAGCGTCACCAGAGTGAACGCCGGCGAACTCAATATGTTCGGAAATTCCATATTCAATAATTTCACCATTCTTAGCAACAGCGTCGAATTCAATTTCTTTTGCGTTTTGCAAGAATTTAGAAACCACAACAGGATATTCCTTTGAAACCTTTGCAGCAGCGCCCAAGAACGTGTGCATCTGGTCTTTGTCGTAACAAACGTTCATTGCAGCACCCGAAAGCACGTACGAAGGACGAATCAATACAGGGAAACCAACTTCGTCAATAAACTTGTCGATTTCATCGTAGCTTGTCAATGCTTCCCAACGAGGTTGGTCAATGCCAAGCTGGTCGAGCATAGCAGAGAATTTGTTACGGTTTTCCGCACGGTCGATTGAAACTGGCGATGTTCCCAAAATTGGCACATTCTGGCGATACAGTTTCATAGCCAAATTGTTAGGAATCTGACCACCAACCGAAACAATCACGCCTTTTGGTATTTCAAGGTCAATCACGTCGAGTACACGTTCAAAACTCAACTCGTCGAAATACAAGCGGTCGCACATATCGTAGTCAGTTGAAACCGTTTCAGGGTTGTAGTTTATCATTATTGACTTGTAGCCAAATTTGCGTGCAGTTTGAATTGCATTGACCGAACACCAGTCGAATTCTACAGAAGAACCGATTCTGTATGCACCAGAACCAAGAACGACGATAGATTTGTCGTTTTTGTATGCGTAATTGATGCTATGTTCTTTTTCGCCGTAGGTCATATACAAATAGTTGGTCAACTCAGGATGTTCCGAAGCAACAGTGTTGATACGGCGAACAGCAGGAAGAATGTTGAATTTCTTACGCACGTCGCGAACGCGAAGTTGTTCTTTTTCCATTGTGCCAATCGGATTTTCTACATAACGGGCAATTTGGAAGTCGGAGAAACCAAGACGTTTTGCTTCGGCAAGCACGTCGGCTGGCAAATCCTCAATTTTATTGTATTTTGAAAGAACTTTCGTGTAATCGACAATGTTTTTCAAACATTTGATGAAATACACGTCGATTTTCGTCAGTTCCTCGATTCTTTCAGGAGTGTAGCCGTTTTCGAGAGCTTTTGCTACAGCAAAAATTCTCATATCGGTAGGATGCGTCAATTCCTTGTCCAAGTCATCGAATTCCAAATCGTTGTTGCCGACGAATCCGTGCATGCCTTGACCAATCATACGAAGACCTTTCTGCATAATTTCCTCAAATGACTTACCGATAGACATGATTTCGCCCACCGATTTCATTGAAGAGCCAATTTCGCGGTCAACGCCGATGAATTTCGACAAGTCCCAACGAGGTATTTTTGCAATGATGTAGTCAACCGATGGCGGAACGTAAGCCGAGTTTGGCGTGCCCATTTCGCCGATTTGGTCAAGTGTATAACCCAACGCCAATTTTGCTGCAACGAAAGCCAACGGATAACCCGACGCTTTTGAAGCCAAAGCCGAAGAACGGCTCAAACGAGCGTTGATTTCAATAATTCTGTAATCGTTTGTCTGTGCGTTGAATGCAAACTGAATGTTACATTCACCCACGATTCCAATGTGACGAACAACTTGAATGGCAATCTTTTGCAACAATTCAATTTGTTCCTTTGTCAACGTGATGATTGGCGAAATCACGATACTTTCACCCGTATGGATGCCAAGCGGATCGACGTTTTCCATAGGAACAACCGTGAAACAGTGGTCGTTAGCATCGCGGATAACTTCGAATTCAATTTCTTTCCAACCTTTAAGCGATTCTTCAACAAGAATTTGTTTTGAATATGCCAATGCATTTTCGCACAAATCAACAAATTCTTTTTCATTGGTTGAGATACCCGAGCCAAGACCGCCAAGAGCGTATGCCGAACGAACCATGATTGGGAAACCAAGACGATTTGCAACCTTTAATGCATCCTCGATTGATTCAACTGCTTGTGAAGCAGGAGTTTTTGCCTGAATTTCGTTCAATTTCTTCACGAACAAGTCGCGGTCTTCGGTAATCATAATGGCTTCAACCGAAGTTCCAAGAACCTTTACGCCATATTTTTCAAGTACGCCCGAAAGATATAATTGCGTTCCGCAGTTCAGTGCAGTTTGTCCACCGAAAGCCAAAAGGATTCCATCAGGTTTTTCCTTTTTAATGACTTCCTCCACGAAATATGGAGTAATCGGCAAGAAATACACTTTGTCGGCAATACCGTCAGAAGTCTGAATGGTAGCGATATTCGGGTTAATCAATACCGTGGAGATACCTTCTTCACGCATTGCCTTCAACGCTTGTGAACCAGAATAGTCGAATTCACCTGCTTGTCCGATTTTCAAAGCACCAGACCCCAACAACAGAACTTTTTTTAGATCTTTCATAATTATACTATTTTAACCTTTCCTAAATAAAAAAAATGCGTTAGTGAAAAAAACTAACGCATCTTATTAAATAAAAACAACAATCTTTCCTGCTTTATTTATCGGATTTGCTCCCGTTTTACAGTCTAAGAATGTTGTCATTGTGATTCTCATTTTTTATTTCGGCAAAGATAGAAAAAGGGATTTTTTCAGCAAGAAACTCAGTGAGAAAGTTATTAACTTTTTTGAAAAAATTTTATTCCTTGATAACTTCTCATTATCCCTCCTTTACATCATAACTTTCGCTGCTATCTCTGCAAATTGTTGTCCGATAATCGTATTGTCGTGTAGCGCTGCTGGCTCGCCATTGTCACCACCTTCGCGAATGCTCATCACGATAGGAACAGCACCTAAAAACGGCAAACCTTTTTCTTTTGCAAGTTGTTCCACGCCACCTTTCCCGAAAATGTAATATTTGTTGTCTGGCAATTCTTTTGGCGTAAACCATGCCATATTTTCTATCAAGCCCAAAATAGGAACCTCGATTTTCTCTTTTTGGAAGAAATCAATCGCTTTCACCACATCAATCACGGCAACATCCTGTGGCGTACCGACCATAATTGCCCCGGTAATGTTAATGATTTGACACAGAGTTAGTTGTATGTCGCTTGTGCCTGGAGGCATATCAATTACCAAGACGTCTAATTCTCCCCAATCAGAATCCTGTATAAACTGTTTCAATACGTTTCCCGCCATTGGTCCGCGCCATGCAAGAGCATCTTCGGGACGAACAAAAAAACCGATGGAAAGCAATTCTATTCCATATCGCACTATCGGTATAATCCATTCTTTTTCTCCTTCTTTGCGACAAAGTGGCTGCGCATCCTCCACACCGAACATTTTAGGAATGGAAGGACCGAAAATATCGGCATCGAGCAATCCCACCTTGTAGCCCTGTTTTGCCAATGCTATCGCCAAATTAGCGCTCACAGTCGATTTCCCTACACCACCTTTCCCCGATGCGACGGCAATCACTTTTTTCACCTTCGAAACGCCACCTTCTCCTTCTAAATCATTGGCTTTAATGATATCAATAAGGACATTGACATTACCAACCTCGGGCACACCGCGTTTTATGGCATCTTGTACCGACGAGATGATGGCGCGTTCGTATTTGTCGTATTTCTGAGGCAAACCAAATTTTATGGTGACATCGTTGCCGTTGACATCAACAAGTTGTATAAATTGAACCATTGTTCCCGATTCGCCTGGAACGGGTATTTGGTTGATGATTTTTACGATTTGTTCTTTCATTGTTTTTTTTATTTGTGGCAAAGATAGAAAATAATAATGGGATTTAGAAGGGTTTCCCATGATGTTTGTTGTAGAGACGATGTGCACATCGTCTCTACAATGTTCTATTATTTATTTTTGAACTTTCACAATTCTATCTTTCCCGAACAAATCTTTTCGTATTTCGCATTTTGAGAATCCAAACGATTCAAATAACTGTTTTGTTTCCTCGCCCAAAGTTTCGTTGATTTCGCAATAAACCGTACCGTTTTCTGCAAGATGTTCTGACGCAAAACGAGCAATTGCCCGATAAAACTGCAACGGATTCGTGTCTTCCACAAACAAAGCAAGATGTGGCTCATAGTGCAACACATTTTGGCGAATTTCGTTCTTTTCGGAGTGACATACGTATGGCGGATTGCTCACAATAATGTCAAATTTGGGGAACTGCGACATAAAAGCCTCGTCTTGCATATCGCCAAGATAAAAATCTACCGAAACGTCATTTTTCAGAGCATTCGATTTCGCCGTCTGTAATGTTTGTTCCGAAACGTCAACAGCAGAAACCTTCGCATTGGAGAGGTGCTTTGCAAGCGTAATGGCAATACATCCGCTCCCTGTTCCTAAGTCAATGATTTTTGGAGTATTATTTCTGTTCTCTTGAAGTATTACATTAATCAACTCCTCTGTCTCTTGGCGAGGAATGAGTACTGACGGATTTACGAAGAACTGCAAGTCGTAAAAATCCGCCTTGCCACGAATATATTGCACAGGCTCGGCAGTCGCAAGCCGTTGCAAGCATTGTTCAAAGAAATTTTTTTGTGTATCCGACAACTCGTCATCTTTGTGTAAAATCAGGTAGGTAGGGGAAAAATCCAGGTCCTCGGCAATCAATGAAAAAATTGATTGTATTTCTTTTGGCTCATAAAATGTTGCCAATTTCCGCTGAAATTCTATTTTTACATCTTGAATTGTCATACGACAAAAATACGATTCAATTGGAATATAAAGACAGAAAATGCAATTTTTCAATGACTGACGACGAGAAATATATGCAACGTTGCATCGCATTGGCGCACCAAGCGTTTGGCAACACGTATCCCAATCCTATGGTAGGTTGCGTGATTGTACACGACGGACAGATTATTGGCGAGGGCTTTCATCATAAGGCAGGAGAACCGCACGCCGAGGTGAATGCAATCCGTTCCGTAACAGACCAAAGTCTGCTTGCTGAAAGCACGTTGTACGTTTGTCTTGAGCCGTGCGCGCATTTTGGAAAAACGCCTCCTTGTGCCGATTTGATTGTTTCCAAACATCTTAAACGCGTTGTCGTCGGATGTGTTGACTCGTTTAGCAAGGTTTCAGGGAAAGGAATCGAGAAAATACGAAACGCAGGAATTGATGTGACTGTCAATGTTTTAGAAAAAGAATCCCGTTTCCTAAACAGAAGGTTTTTTACCTACCACGAGAAAAAGCGACCATATATCATACTGAAATGGGCTCAAACGGCAGACGGATTCATTGATAAGGTCGCTTCGGAAAAGAACTCGCCGAAAGGAGTACGAATCACCGATGAGGTTTGTCAAAAATTAGTTCATCAATGGAGAGCCGAGGAACAGGCCATTTTAGTCGGTACAACAACTGCCGTAAACGACAATCCAAGTCTTACCACTCGTTTGGTTGCAGGAAAAAATCCATTGCGTGTCGTTTGGGATGTACATAATAAAATTCCAGAATATAATAACCTGAAAGACAAATCAACGCCTACGGTTATCTTTACTGCTGATTCAAAAGAATCGTGTGAAAACCTTGAATATAAAACAATTACTAATAATCTCGTGTCTGATACCTTGGAGTACCTTTATGAGAAAGGAATACAATCCGTCATTGTAGAAGGAGGAACAAAAACGCTTCAGACATTTCTTGACGCCGATATGTGGGACGAAGCACGAATTTTTACCACCAAAGAGTGTTTCGCTAACGGTGTTTCTGCTCCCAAAATTTCCTTAGAAAATATATCTAAAGAGGAAACCGCAACTATCGGGAATAGCACGTTACAGATTATATATAGAGAGAAATGCGACTAATTGCATCTCTTCAACATTTATCGCATTTAGGAGGAAAAAGCAAACGATATCTATTTGATAAAAGGGTGCCTTTTCAGAATTTGATTATTGAATATAATCTATCTATAATTGATTCGTACTATCCCCTGCTCTTCTTCAACAACAAAATTCCCATTGGGGAACGATGTCTCAAACGCTTTTTGTTGAATAAGTTCCGTAGCTGTTCCGCTTACGATTTCTTTGTTTGAAGCCAGCCATATTTTGTCGGAAATTTGGAGAGCAAGTTCCAGTTCATGGGTTGACAAAAGAAAAGATTTTTTCGTCGTGTGAGCAAGCTCCTTGAGCAGTTTCATTATTTCAATCCGACTTGATAAATCCAAATGTGCCGTCGGCTCGTCCAACAGTATGAAATCTGTATCTTGAACCAGCGCTTTGGCAATCAGCGTCCGTTGTTTCTCGCCGTCGCTCAGTTGCAAAAACTCCCTCATTTTGAGGTGTTCAAGTCCGACTTTGGAAATGCAATCGTTGATGAGTTCCAAATCCTTGGAATGTAACGTGCCGAACCAGCCCGTGTGAGGATAGCGTCCCAAGGCAACAATATCAAACACGGTCATATTGGGAACGTCGATGGTATCAGTAAGGACAACGCTCACGACTTTCGCCAGATTTTGAATCTCCAACGTTGAAATGGCATTCTCTTTTATAAAAACCTCACCCGACAAACTCGGCTGCATTCCCGCAATAGTCCGTATCAATGTGGATTTTCCACATCCGTTTGGCCCGAGCAGACAAACCAATTCGCCTTCGGCAATGGAAAGATTAAGATTTCCAAGAATGATGCTATTCTGAGTTTTCCCTACGTATCCAACGGCAAGGTTTTCAAGAGTGACCAATATGTTTTTCGTCTCGTTCATATATTGTTTCGTCGGCTTCGGTAAATAACTAAAATCACGATGGGCGCACCAAAAATTGCGGTCACCGTATTAATCGGGAGCATTGTCTGTGTTCCTGGAAGTTGCGAAATCAAATCGCAAACAAGCATAAGATTGACGCCAATCAATATTGCATTGATAATGAGTTTTTTATGCGAGTTTGTCTTAAATAAAAATCGAGCAATGTGCGGAACTGTCATTCCCACAAACCCGATTGGTCCGGCAAATGCTGTGACAATACTTGCTAATATCGTTGAGAAAATAATAATCACGATTTTTGTTTTTCCTGTATTTACGCCTAAACTATGCGCATAATTTTCTCCCAAAAGGATTGCATCTAACGGTTTATGTATCAAAAGTGTGGCAATTGTTATCGGAACAATTACTATAATCATAAAAGTAATTTCCGTCTTATCAATGTTGGCAAGACTTCCCATTGTCCAAAGAAGGAAATTATGCACCTCGTCGGGATTTGAAAAATACTGTAACATATTGACTATGGCCGAAGTCAAACTCCCGAACATTATTCCTATAATGAG
Organism: Bacteroidales bacterium; assembly: GCA_016285445.1. Lineage (GTDB taxonomy): Bacteria > Bacteroidota > Bacteroidia > Bacteroidales > UBA1715 > UBA1715. Next base: position 43,238 of record JAEEQV010000001.1, on the reverse strand, counting down.
CAATGAAGCAATGTTTTTGATTTTAGGTGCTATGACAAGAATGAGCAAAATGATGATTGACGAGCCTATCAACGCCGAAATAGCAGTTCCCAAACTACCATTGAGAAAGGTAAATATTCCCAACGTGATTCCACCCATAAGAGAATAGAAAGCCACGCCCAGACTTGCCCCCGTGCTTACTCCTAAAATATAGGGGTCGGCGAGAGGATTCTTAAACAGTGTCTGCATAAGCAATCCCGAAATGGGCAACGCGATTCCTACCAGAATAGCGGAGATAGCCCGAGGGAGTCGCAAACGAACTATAATATTGTACCACAACGAATTATCATTATTCCCTTGGAGTATATCTATAAACCCTTGCAATGGGATCTGCACACTACCGAACAAAATGTCGGTGACGAAACAAATCGGAATTAAGATTACGAGTATTATGGACAGTAGATTTCTCACGTGCAATATTATTCGGCAAGTTTTTCTAAAAACACCGTCTCGTAATTAGGTAGGAGTTCGGGATGAATGATTTTCATATAATCGGCAAGAACAATGTCGGGACGGACATAACCATATTCCCAATAATCGTTACCACCGTTCGGGAAACTTCGTTTTGAGCGATTGTAGATTGCTTTTTTCTTATAGACATCGAGCAATTTGTAGTTTTTGTTCATCGCATCAAGTTCAGCATACGATTTTTCATCACATCCAATCCAACAATCGGCATTTTGCGAAGCGTGGAGCACCTGTTCAAAATTCAAGACCACACTGCCCGTATTTTCATCGTCAGCCCAGATGAATTTTCCTCCTGCATCGGCAATAAACTGAGCCACATAGCTTTTGCCGCCTGGCATATACCAAATGTCGTTGCTCGCGGCACCCGCCAAAACGAGAGGTTTCGTATCAACGCTGTCGGCTCGCGATTTGAGAGTTAGATATTTTTTCTCAATTTCAGCAAATACGCTATCGGCTTCGTGCGTTTTTCCGATGAGCATACCAACGAATTTTATCCATTCTATACGTGCAAGTGGCGTATTTTCTTGCCAACTTGTGGTAAAAACTATCGGACACGAAACATGCTGATATTTCTTTAAGTCAAGGCTGTTGTAGGCAGACGTGATTACCAAATCGGGATTGAGAGCGACCAGAGCCTCTATATTGGTTTCCATGCTCGTTCCCACGTTTTGTACAAGTCCTTGTTTTACCCGTTCTTGTACCTGGGGATTCGTCGTGCGAAACGGGTCGCAAATACCTGTGATGCGGTCAGTCGCATTCAGTTCCGCAAGCATAGCAATGTCGGTCGTGGAAATCACGGCTATACTATTCGACTTTATGTCGTGAAGACAATACACAAGAGTGTCTTTTGAATTATTCCAGTCACAATACACAACGACCGTGTCGCTTCCTGGCTGACAATAAATGTTTTTGGCGTATTTGAAGATATTATCAGACGAAACTTGTGTTGTTTCCTGCGTCTGCGAAGTACGTTTACAGCAACAAAAACAAGCAACAATAAGGAAGAAAAGTGCAAATCGTTTCATTTGCTATTTCATAAATTGTTTCATTAAATCAGCCATTTGAACTTGCAGTTCGTGAGCTTTTTCGCCAGCAACCTCAGCAAATTTTTCCGTTGTGTCGGCGTAAATGATGTCTCGAGAAGAATTTACCAAAAGTCCACAATCCTTATTCATTCCGTATTGCGCCACAGCTTCAAGACTTCCACCTTGTGCTCCGACACCTGGAACTAAAAGGAAATGATTCGGCACAATGGCACGCACATTTCCGAGCATTTCGGCCTTAGTAGCACCAACAACGTACATTATATTTTGTTCGCTGCCCCACTTTTGCGACGTTTCAAGCACGTGCTCATACAACGCCTTGCCGTTGCTTTCTTGAAACTGAAAATCAAAAGCTCCTTTATTCGACGTGAGAGCCAAGATAATTGCCCATTTCCCTTCGTATGTCAAAAACGGCGACACAGAATCTTCGCCCATATAAGGAGCAATTGTTACCGAATCGAACGGAAGGTTTTCAAGAAATGCCTTGGCATACATTTTCGACGTATTGCCAATATCACCACGCTTTGCGTCGGCAATAAGGAATATTTCGGGATATTTATTTTTTATGTAATTCACCGTTTTTTCCAGACTTTTCCATCCCGAAATGCCATAACATTCATAAAAAGCAATGTTTGGCTTGTAAGCAACAGTATATTGTGCCGTTGCGTCGATAATCGCCTTGTTGAACACAAAAATTGGGTCGTCAACGGAACGTAGATGTTCAGGTATTTTGTTTATGTCGGTATCAAGACCGACGCATAAAAAACTTTGTTTCTTGGTAATTTCCGATACTAACTGATCTTTATTCATATTCTTAATTTATAAATCTGGACGCAAACTTTGCGTCCCTACATTTTTCAATTGTCAATTCTCATTGTCAATTATTTCAATCTTTCATCAACGCGTCTTGATTTTTCACACCTGCCTGCAACGAAGAACTGATTGTTTTCTTCAAGGCAAGAATCTGTTCATCGACTACGCCACGTTTTTGTGGTTTATACAATTTTTTATACTGACATTTTGCCAATTTGAACTTCAAATCTTCAAGATTTCCCATAATGTTCAATCCCAATTTGAAAAGCAACGGGCTCTTTGTCAATGAGATATGATAATTGTATGTCATATCAAGATTGTGATAGCCCGAAAGCACGGCTTGGTATTTGTCCATTGAAACCACAAACGGATACAGGTCAACTTCGTTGCGGAAAACGGTCATTTCCACGTCAAGACTGTCTATCACGTTTTTCGTTTTCTTTTTATTAAATAGAAGCAACTTCGATATTTGGTCGAATGTCTCGCTATCCATTACAACCAAATCCTTTCCTTTGATGGCTGCCGCACCACGAAGTGTCGAGAATTTCGGTTCGTAATTTGACTTCAGGTACGTCTCGGCGGCAAAGTGAAATTCCGCTTTCCCCGAGAATGATTTCAACATAGGAACGATAGTGTCAATGTCGGGAATCATATCAATCAAGTCGGCTATGCTAATGTCAATCAAGTGAAAATCAAGTCCTGCAAAAAGGTGATTTTTCCGTGCCGAGCGATAGATTGACGTCAACTGCATTTGTGCGGCGTCGCACGTGAAACCCATTTCTTCAAGCACAAGCACACCATCACGAATAGTAAGGCCTCCACCTACGTGTTCAACTATCTTCTTGCCCACCAATGCCTTCTTAATGTCCGTCGTCATTACAATATCAACGCCAAGAGGCACCATAAACGGATTGTCTTCTTCAACTACGGTAGTATCGGCTGTGTTTGCAGCCACGGGTTCCTCGGTTGCCACCTCGGTGGTGTCGCCCATGCCACTTACCATATCCATCAACTCCATCACATCGGTGTAGTCCGAAGTAAATTCCAGCTCGCCCTTAAGAATGTCTTCACCATTGATGTAATCGGCGATATTTTTTATGACACCCTTCAATTGGAAGTCGGAATTACCAAGAATTACCTTGCTTTGATCCAAGATGAATCGTTTCTTGTCGAGTTCACATTTGATTTTCGACACTTTTATGGGTGCCTCGATGGCACTCAACGCAATTTGACCCTGATTGAAGTTAAGTTTCACATCGGGATTCCATTGCAAAAGAGCATCTTCAATAGATTCATCGTATTCTGCTTTTGCGTCAATGTTTATAACACCTGTTCGGGCAGTAACATCTTCGGCAACCTTGGCATACACGCTATCGCAGTTCATCATGCACACATAGCCAGTATTTTTTCCTTTTGGGAACATTTTGAGCGTACCTTTGGTATTCCGTACAGCGGCGGAAATCGTATCGGCTTCCATTACGTAGTCAATATCCTTTATATTGAGGTCGCACGCCATAGCCACGTCTTTGGTCGTGTCCATCACGTCAGACAAGCCAAGGCGAATGTTGGCATCGTAGAGTTTCGTCTTGAAGAAATCAAGCATTTCAACCGAGAGCTTTCCACTTTTTATGTTCAAATCAAGCACTTCCTTGAATTCTTTCTGCGAATATGTGGTAGGCAATTTGAAATCAATTGCCATTTTCTCGCTATTCACAAGGGTAGAATCCTCGTAAACGGCGTCAAAATCGGTCAAATTTATGGTTCCGTTTGCCTTGATACGATTCAAATCAACATTGGTAAGAGCATCCATGTCGCATTTTGCCGTAAGCACTGCATCGGCCCAACCAGTGGCAAAAATGTATTCCGGCATATCATTTTTCAAATCAAGTAACCAAATGCGAGCATTGGCACGAATGTCGAAAATCATCTTGTTCATCAAGTCAAGAATTTCGCCCGTTGCCGTCACCGAAGATTTTCCTGTCTTTGCCGAAAGAGAATTTAATTTCACAGAGGAATTCTTTTCCTCGTTCAAGTCAATATTCACGTGGGCATTGGCAGCCACATCATATAAGTCGTGACCCAAACCATCAACAACCACGGTTCCTTCGGAATAATTCGCATCGGCGGTAATGAGAGGCATAAGCGTATCGTTCATAATACCACGCACATTTCCCGAAAGTTGCACCACGCCGTTCAAATCAATGCCATCAAGATATTCCTTTAACATTTCTTCGGGAATCAACGTAAATAACTGATTCAGACGAATATCATTTGTCGAGAAGAACATATCCATACGAATGTCGTCGCCAATCTCGGCATCGCCAGTCAATGAAATTTGATGTTCGTTTATGCCAAGCAACGCTTCTTTCAAGCCAATTTTCAGCGAATCAAGCGTAACTTCCATCGGGACAGTGGCGGAAATCTGTTTCAACGAATCCAGATACTGCGTTTCGCCCATTTTTGCCGATACCGTGTTTAAGGCCATTTTGAGCGTGCCTTTCAAGTTGTTGTAATTACCCAGACCGCCCGAAAAGTTTGCACTGAAATCCCCGACCGAAGCCGTCAGTTGTGTGGAGTCGGTTAAAGCGAAGTCAATCGCATCCGACGTTATGGTCATGTCGGTGGCAATGGAATCACCTTCCATAAGCACGTCGGCGTTAAGATTTATATTTGAAATTGACGCGTTCATTTTTGAAGGCACGTCAATATATTGTGCCGAAACGTTTGTCAGTTTTACATCCTTGATAGCCAATTGATTAAACATTGACGACGATGTAGTGTCCTCGGCAGTCGTGTCGGAAATGAAAACATCGTAGTTTGCAACGCTGTCGGCGTTCACGTAGATGTTAGCAATCGTATTGTCGATATACACACCGTTTATCACCACATTGGCATTCGAGAGATATTCATTCACATCGACCGTAGCCACCAAATCGCCGATATATGCCACGGTGTCGGATGGGGCTCCGTCCATAGGATTGATAAGGGCTACGTTGTGCAACCGGAGTCCGAAATGCGGGAACGTGCTGAAAAACGTGAGGTCAACTGTGTCGAGTTCCGTCTGACATGAGACAAAGGCAGGAATATAACTTTTCACGATAGGCGTGAGTTTTGCCGGTGTGAACACAAACCAAACCACAATACACACGGCAATGAGCGATACTCCCACAACTGAGCCGAGTGTTATTCCTATGATTTTGATGGCTTTTTTCATAAATTATTGTTTTGTAAAGGTATAAGTTTTACCGTTTTTTGTGTAAACTAACGAAGAAGCCGTTAGAGTCTTAATAGTTACTTGTCTTGGGACAACGCCACTACTACCCTCCATTTGATGGTATTGTGTGAGAATTTCACCATCGAGTTCCCACGTAAAAGATTGAGCCTCTTCCTCATCAACCTCGTCGGCGGTGTCCCATGTAGCACCCGTTCCCGAGGAAGAATATTTTTCCCAAAGCGTTCCGCTTTTCCAACGGCCAACCAAATCTGCTTCGTCGAATTTATTTTTCTTGTCGCAACCGCTTAAAACAAGCAAGATGGCACAAAGACTAAAAATTAATTTTTTCATAATCACATATTATTTTCGTTTGATACGGATGAATCTTCTTTTTGTTGCAATTCAGATTTTCTCCAAACATACGATATTCCATATTCACTACAAATTTCGCGCCGTTTTTCTGGATCCAAGTCGGCAAAGTGATTTTCGACCTCGTTCCACACTTTGAGAATAATATCGTCGCCTTGTTTTCTTAGGTCTCCAATATATTCCGCCGTTCTTTTGTCGGTTGATTGTCGGATTTCCTGCGTGCGAGCTGCGGCAGCGAACTTGTTGTATTCAATTTTTACCATTGAAATATGCGGATTGGTCATATTCGCGCCACCATGTGCTATTCTGTCCTGTTCGCCGTCGATTATTTTCTTTCCCCATTCCAATACGTCTTCCATCGTTTCCAAAGGAGGAAGTTTTTTCCCTTTCAGACCATAAAATTCACGTATGGACGCTTTCATTTCACCACGGAGAATAGCCATATTCAGAACTTGGATGAAATGAGAAATGTACATTTTTGTACGTCGTTGCATTTGAGCCAAATTAGCCCCTTTCTTGACCGACTGGCTATAGTTGGAACGACTTTGCTCGATTCCGTAACGGAGAGTATTGATAAAAAATTTTGCCTCTAAAAGTGTTTGATACGAAATAGCACACTCGTTACGAGGCACATTTTTACTTTTCTCTATTGCTGTTTGCAACGCTCTCAACCGAGCCGCATCAGTATTTGGAAGTCTTCTGTATGGCATAAAACATTTTTTTACGATTGCCACAAATTTAGAAAAAGTTTTAATCTATATGTAAGATTTTGAGAAATTTATGCCACGTTTCGGAAAAATACGAATAGAAAAGCGAGAAATCAAATCGTATTATTCGCACATGATTGGTTTCAAAGGTTTCCTAATAAGAAAATGTAACCTCACAATTTGAGGTGGGATAATACGGTAAATAAGACAAGAAAGACTGATTTAGCAGCGCGAATCTTGAAAGTTTAGTCAACCTTAATAATCTTACCGTAATTTCTCCTCCAAGAATTTTTGAACGAGAATAATTTGCCATAGACGATTATACAGATAATCGTTCCTGCCATTCTCAAATTTCCTGACTAGTGAACGAACAACTTTGGGGTTGAACACGTTGGTTTTTATGATTAAGTTTTCGTTTAAATAATCATCAATAAGATAATGTAAATCTTTGTGTAACCATTCACAAAGAGGAATTGAAAACCCCCATTTTGGTCTGTCAAATAATTCGGAAGGCACGTATTCGTAAAGAACTTGTCTGAGCAGATATTTTGACGTCCCATTGTGAATCTTGAGATTTTCGTTGAGGTTGAGAGCAAATTCCACAATATTGAAATCAAGAAGTGGCACACGGACTTCAAGGGAATATTTCATTGACGCCCGATCAACTTTTGTAAGCAAATCTTCACGTAAATAATAATTGATGTCGAACAACGCCTGGTTTTCGCTTGCCGACAACGTTCTGGCTACTTGAGGAAATTCATTCAGAATTATATCCCCTCTCACGTCGGGTAGCAAAAGCGAACTTATTTCGTTTCGGGAAAACAGATATTGTTCTTGCGAAAATATATGTGAAGGGATTTGCTTTTCGTCGGGATAATTCAAAACAGTTCCTGCCCTCTTTATACGAGAGTTACCAAGTTTTGAAGCGAGATAGATTGGTTTTCTAAACAATTGTAATTTGTTATTTTCCAATCGTTTTGCCCAATGATATGCTCCATAGCCCATAAATAGTTCGTCGCCACCGTCGCCAGACAAAATCATGGTTGCCTTGGTCTTAGCGAGTTTCGAGACTAACATGGTAGGAATGGCCGACGAATCGGCAAATGGTTCGTCGAACGTGTCTAAAATTGTGGGGATAAGCTGTGCCGCCTCTTTCTGCGTCACCGTCATCTCGGTGTGATTCGTAGATAAATAATCGGCCACTTTCTTTGCATACTGACTTTCGTCGTATTTGTTTTCGGCAAACGCGATAGTGAAAGTATTCAATTTTGTGGAAAGATTTCGCTGGGCAACAGCCGTAACCAGCGAAGAATCGATGCCTCCACTTAAAAAAGTTCCATAAGGGACATCGCTTTTTAGGCGATAGCGAATGGACTGCTCAACCAAGTCACGCAAAATTTCTTTGGCAGAATACAAGTCATCGACTGTCTCGTTTTGCACGACGCTGTAGGTTGACCAATACGAATGAATCTCCATTCCCGAAGCAGTCACCTCTATATATGAGCCGGCGGGCACCTTGAATATGTTTTTGTAAAACGTGAGTTCAGTTCCCGAATACCCTAAATGAAGGAATGTATTTAGCGCAGTATAATCTAAAGATTTATTTTGATTTATAAAACTTAATTGAAGCAATGCTTTAATTTCAGACGCGAATGCGAAATTATGTCCATCCCAATAGTAATACAACGGCTTCACGCCCATTCTATCACGAATGACGAGCAGTTTTTTCTCCAGCGTGTCATACAAGGCAATGGCAAACATTCCATTGAAATATTCCAACGCCTCAATCCCGTTGGAAATCAATGTCTTCAACACGATTTCGGTATCCGATGACGTTTTTACGGGGATTTGCTGCTCCCGTCGGATTTCATCATAATTGTAGGTTTCACCATTATAGACGATGACATATCTTCCGTCATCTGAAAACATTGGTTGGTTGGAGTCATCCGACAAGTCAATGATTTTCAGTCGTCTATGAACGAGACCGACGTAATCGTCAGAGAAGGTTCCCTGATGTTCGGGACCTCTTGAAGAAATACTTTCTCCAACTTGTTCTAATTCTTTGGGAAAGAATACGTTATGTACTGAGTAATATCCAGCAATACCACACATATTATTGTATTCTTAAATTCATTCCGACCGAGAGTTTTGACGACGTCAAGCCGTTCAAACTCTTGATGTTCTCTACCGTCGTACCGTATGCGTGGGAAATACTCCATAGCGTATCGCCCGATTTTACAGTATGAATATTTTGTGAAGAGGCCGTTTTTGTCGGAGTATTTTTTGCCGTAGAAGACGTGCTTGCCGTCGTGTTTTTCGGTGCTACCGTTGATTTAGGCGCAGAATTCCCCTTACCCGTAGGAGCAACATATATGACGAGTTTATCTCCTATATGCAACATATTGCTCGTCTTATGGTTCCAAGACTTCACCGTTGCTGCGGAAACGCCGTATTTGCTTCCGATTTTCGAATATGTATCACCTTGTCTCACCGTGTAGTATATCTTCGTCTTACCCGCTGTTGATGCGGAGTTAGAGACTTTCGGCGAATTTGTGGCTATCACTTGTTCAGGTTGTAAGTTCAAATAGAGAGAATCTTTATACGCATAAATGGAATCTTGCAGACGAAGGAATGGTGAAACCAAGTCGATTGGAAGATAGAGCGGACTACCCTCTTCACTGAATGGAACCATGTCGGCCTTATACTGAGGATTCAAATCTTCTATTTCTTTAACTGAAACTTGAAGTACCTCTGCTATTTGTTTGAAATGCAATTTTTTAGATATGATTAACGTGTCGGTTTTTGGCATAGTGACTTTCCGAGGATACAAATTATGCAATTCGTGGTTTTCGAATACATAAAAGGCGGCAATGTACGCCGGCACGTAACCACGTGTCTCTTTTGGCAAATAATCATACATCTCCCAATAGTCGGTCTTTCCGCCAGAACGGGCAATTGCTTTCTTGATGTTTCCCGGTCCGCAGTTATACGCCGCAATCGCAAGAATCCAGTCGTCAAAAATGTTATACAAATCCTTGAGATATTTTGCCGCAGCGTGCGTAGATTTTATCGGATCACAACGTTCGTCAAGGTAGGTGTTGATTGTCAACTTGTAATTTTTCCCCGTTGACGGCATAAATTGCCAAATTCCCCGAGCACCAGCAGGCGATTTTGCCTTAGGATTCAGTGCAGACTCAATAATGGCAAGGTATTTCAGTTCTTGTGGGACATCGTACTGCTCAAAAATATCTTCAAAAATCGGGAAATAATATTCCGCCATACCAAGCATTGAGCAAACCGAATTGCGACGTTTGTTCGCATACACGTCGATATACGACTGCACACGATTGTTGTACGTGATTTTCACGACAGAATTCATATTCTCAATTCGGTGTTTGTATTCCTTGTTGGAAAACTTTGGGACATACGTGCTGTCGTAGTGTTTCTTGGAATGCTCCGAAAAACTTATTCCACCAGCTTGCTGCACGTACCACAAATTGACCAGACTGTCGAGTTGCGTGTTGTAATTTCTAATTATTGCGTTGGAATCCACAAAATCGCTGGCATCGGGCATCGACACATTAAGTGCGATTTGCTCTTGTGCCTGCAAACCTGCACACATCAAGAGAGTCGCTATGTATGTCGTAATTTTCTTCATTCGCCCTGAGATTGTGTCAATTCGTGGAAAACTTCTTCTAATGATCTGTCTTTCTTAATATTTTCGGCAGTGTCGTTAGCAACAATGCGACCGTTGTTGATGATTATCACGCGGTCACAAATCGCCTCGACCTCCTGCATAATATGCGTTGAGAGCATTATAGTCTTTGACTTTCCCTCTGCCTCAATCAAACTTCTGATTTCAATTAACTGATTGGGGTCCAGTCCTGTAGTCGGCTCGTCCAAAACCAATACTTTAGGGTCGTGGACAAGCACCGCAGCCAGTCCCACACGCTGCCGATAGCCTTTCGAGAGCATAGAGATTTTTTTATGAATCTCTTTCTCTAAACCGACACGTTTAATAATATCATTTACAATTCCTTCAGTATTCTTATTTAAACCATAAATTTTAGCAACGAACATCAGATATTCCTTGACATACATTTCAAGATACAAGGGATTATGTTCAGGCAGATAACCAATGTTTTTCTTCACCTCAATCGGATTCTGACGGACATCGATGCCGTTCACAAGTACTTCGCCTTCAAAGTCAGAAAGGAAACCCGTGATGATTTTCATCGTGGTCGATTTGCCGGCACCGTTAGGACCGATGAAACCAACAATCTCGCCCGACGGGATTTCAAACGAAATGCCATCGACTGCGCGTTGTGTTCCGTACGTCTTAACTATATTTTTTACCGAAATCGACATGGTATGTTATTTTCCCCACGTATCGGGATGTTGACGCCAGTCTTTCAAACTCTCCATTTGAGCCGGCGTGATATAATTTCTTTCTGTTGCCAATTCCACAAGAGCCGTGTAATTCGTGAGCGTATCGACCTTACATTTTGCATTGGCAAAAGCCTCAACGGAAACATTGAATTGATATGTGAAAATTGCCAACATACCAAGAACATTGATGTTTGCGGCACGCAACGCCTCAACTGCCTTCAGACTGCTTCCACCTGTTGAAATCAAATCCTCAATAACCACAACTTTCTGACCCTCTTCGTAATAGCCCTCAATCTGATTGCCAAGGCCGTGGTCCTTTGAAGCAGAACGAACGTAAATGAACGGAAGATTCAACGCTTCTGCCACAAGCACGCCAACAGCGATTGCTCCCGTTGCCACACCTGCAATTACCTCAACATCAGGATATTGAGCCTTGATTTTCTCAGCAAACGCCTGTTTCAGACATTCGCGCACGTGAGGGTACGAAAGCGTTTTTCTATTGTCGCAATAAATAGGTGATTTCCAACCACTTGCCCACGTAAAAGGATTTTCGGGTTGTAATTTTATTGCCTTGATTTGTAACAAGTTGTCAATGATAGTACTTTCAATGTTGTTAGCCATAATTTTTTACATTAATCTTTGCAAAGATATGAAAAAAAATGAGAATAAAAAATTGAAACTCATCCTAACTATGACCTTGAAAAACCTCAGACAATAATTTCTATAATTTTGCTAAAAAGCTAGCAAACTTTGCCGTTGCACGACCTCTGTGACTCATTGCATTTTTTTGTTCAAGGGGCATTTGGGCAAAAGACTCCTTATATCCTTTGGGTAAAAAAATCGGATCGTAGCCAAAACCACCATCTCCCATTTTTTCTGTGGCAATCTCACCTTCTATTTCACCATGGAACAAGTATTCCTTCCCGTCAATTATACAAGCAATCACCGTTTTGAAGCATGCCCGACGATTTTCCATCCCTTTCATCAATCGTAACGTTTTTTGGATGTTATCTTCGGGAGTGCAGTCATCGCCGGCAAAACGAGCTGTATATACACCTGGGGCCCCGTCCAACGCATCTATTTCAAGACCTGTGTCGTCAGCAAAACAATTTTTCCCCGTTTTGTCATATACCCAGTGAGCTTTTTGTAACGCATTTTCTGTCAATGTGTTGCCCGTTTCTGGTATTTCACCCTCACAACCTGCTTGTTTTAGATTGAGAATAGAATAATTACTTCCGATTATCTTCGAAATCTCTTCTAGTTTATGTCTGTTATTCGATGCAAATACAAGTTCCATAGCATTTTTTTACAAAAATAACGATTTCGCAGAAAACATCAATGGTCAAAATGAAAATACGGGACAAGAAGCCGGTATGACTCTGCTTTTTTGTCCAACGCCAACGGGTAAGCCCTTGAAGATGAAGGCATTCGATAGAAATCAAACCATTGCGTACCTATTTGTATTTTTTCACTTGTTCCAACTTTGGGTTTAGCACAATTATAGACAGAGACGATTACGTCAGTCGCTTTTTCGCCAGTTGTAACAATAGCCTGGCAACATGGGATTTGCGAAAGCAATGCCTCAATATCAGTTGGTTGCACAACCTCTAAATATTTGTCGGATGCATTCTCTTGTAACCGTTTAACCGCAGAAGCCGTGTCGTAAAACGCCAATCCATAGAGATTACAAAAATCAACAATTTTCTGATAATCAAATTTTTTCACAGACGGCAACACAAAATAATTCGGATTATTGAAAAATATCAGCCCCCAAATTCTCCACATATCGTTTTGAATATTCGGATAGAAAAACTCCATTGACCACCGTTTACGAGGCGGAGGAAAACTTCCGAGAAACAAAACAGTTGCTTTCTTCGGCAAAAATGGCTGCAAGGGATGCTGTTCTACGTAAATTGGCATACTTTCAACAATGATTATTCACTCGTAAATCGACGAATTTCAGCATTAAATTCCTCTTGTTTTCCAAACAAAATCCTCGGCATAATAGGAATGACAAATATTTTTGTTTGTGGGAGAATCTCAGCCAACTTATACACGTCTTTTTCGGTTGTAACTATCTTATAGTCAGACGATAATGCCGACAATTCTTTTACATCAGTTTCGGAATAAGAATAATGGTCGGGGTACGACTTCGTTTTAACTTGATTACCAAACGATTCCGCATATTGTTCCAGCGGTTTTGGCTCGGCAATACCAGTGACGAGACACACGTTGTGTTGCGTGAAAAAATCCTGATTGTCATACAATTGTTTTGTGCTGAATTCATACACGGAACCATATTCCATCGTTGAAAAGAACAATTTCTGACGAGTCAGGCCTAATCGTTTCTTATACGTTTCAACCTCGTTTTTCGACAATGTTTCGGGGCATTTGGTGATTATCACCACATCGGCACGGGAAACGGCATACTTACCTTCACGCAGAAAACCGACGGGGAAAACGTGGTCGTGCCACAACGGGCGATTGTAATCAATCAGCAAAATTTGCAGACCTGGTTTTATGTAGCGATGTTGGAATGCATCGTCCAGCACGATTGTTTTCAATGAAGGAACCTGTTCCAATAGTTTCTGAGCACCCTCGACACGTTTTTCGCAAACGGCAACATGCAAGTCGTGAAATCGTCGGTGCAACAGAAATGGCTCGTCGCCCAACTCCGACACAGTTGTCTCGGCGTTTGCCAGCACAAATCCTTTTGATTTTCGTTTGTAACCTCTGCTCAACGAAGCGACCTTCATTCCGTTAAGAAGTTGTATAATATACTGAACGTGAGGAGTTTTGCCCGTACCACCCACGGTAATGTTTCCAACCGAAATTACGGGAATGTCGAACTCCGTCTGCTTCAAGATTCCTTTGTCAAAACAAAGATTCCTGCAATACGTGAACAGCCAGTAAAGCAAAGAAAACGGGAATAATATATACTTTACGTACCGCATTATTCTATAGTCATACTTTCTTGTATCTGCGTATAGACACCCGATTTCATCGGCACGTTTTTCAGCAAGGTCTTGAGTTCCTCGTCTTGTACCAATTTATCGACAAACGACGACTGGAAGTCAAGTTTTTCCGTCACAACGTCGAACAACGTTTTTGGTTTTGGATATACTTGAATGCCAAATTCCTGTTCATCTGAAATTTTTGCCAAACGAATTGCTTCCTGCAAGGCGGCATTCAATCCGCCAAGTGTGTCAACCAAGCCTATTCGTAAGCCGTCAACACCGCTCCATACGCGACCTTGCGCAATTTCCTCAACAAAATCTACCGATAAGTTTCTTCCCTCCGAAACACGTTGTTTGAAGGTCAGATACGTTTTGTCGATTGATTTTTCAATGGCGCGCATTTCCACGGCGTCAATATCGCGAGAAACGTTGCCAAAGTCGGAATGCGGGTGCGTATTGACTTTATCCACGTTGACACCGATTTTATTCAGCAGTCCATTTGCCGTCATCGACAGACCGAACACGCCGATTGAGCCAGTCAACGACATTGGCGAAGCAATGATTTTTGCCCCCGGAGCCGCTATATAATATGCTCCCGAAGCCGCCATGTCGCCCATTGAAACAATAACAGGTTTTTCTTGTGCCGTCAGGGCAACTTCACGCCAAATCAGTTCCGAGGCCAATGCCGAGCCACCACCCGAATTGATGCGGAAAATGACCGATTTTACCGTTGAATCCTTGCGAATCTTCTTGAACAACGAAGCGTATGTCTCGCTTCCAATGGATTCCTCATCGGATTTGCCCATATCTATGGAACCTTGGGCTATCACGACCGCAATATTGCGAGCAAACGAGGTGTCTGCAGCCTCTTGTTCCGCGCAATCATCCATATATGCACGAAAAGAAACGGTTGGAACCGATTTATTCAAATCAATGTTCATACGAGTTTTCACGGAGTTCCAAAACTCGTCGGCATGCTGAATCTTGTCGATGAAGCCGAATGCACGCAGTTCAGTTGGCAAGCACACCAACACGCTGTCGGCAAATGAGTTCAGTTGCGAACCGTTCACTTCTCTATATTTTTGTATCGCAGCACAATATGTTTTCCATATAGCATTGATATATGCTTGTTTTTGTTCCTTGTTTGCTTCGCTCATCTTATTTTCCGTAACCGATTCCACGTAACTTTTATATTTTCCGCAGCGAATCATCACAGGTTTCAAACCAATTTTTTCAAGAAGGTTTTTATAATGAATTGAGGTAGAAGAGATTCCGTGAAATTCTGCCATACCTTCGGCGTTCATTGAAATTTCGTCGCACACCGAAGCAAGCAAATACGTTTTTTGCGAAAGCGTATTGAAATGGCCAACCACGAATTTCCCCGATTCCTTAAAGTTTTGGAGAGCATCAGCTAATTCCCATATAGTTGCGTAGCCCGCATTCAGTACGACATCGTCCAAAACGATACCCGAAATTTTTTCGTCATCGGCGGCTGTTTCCAGCGTGCGAATCATATCGACCAGCCCCAATTCCGATTCAGAATCGACTGTTGACAGGAATGAGGGCGTTTCGGGTGTGGAAATTTCACCGACGGTAACGACGTTACGAAGTAGCAAAACGTTTTCTTTCTCATACTTGGTTGACGAGATACTTTTTGACGCCGAAGCAACAAAAATTCCTACTATCAAAAATATGATAATGACAACGCCTAATATTGCTCCCAATGCCGTGGCGAAAAAAACTCTGAAAAATTGTCTCATAGTAATTCAAAAATTATGTGGCAAAATACGAAAAAAATAAATTTGAGCTATTCCCTAATAAAGACTATTATAATTTGTTTTGAAAAAGGACAAGGCGCAATATCAAAATACTATTTGAACAGACGAGCCAGCGGAAAGACTAAAGCATTGTGTCTCAACATTTTTCAAGCAAGAATGGTATATAATTGCCAAGGATTAGTTTTTTTGAAAATAAGGATGAAAATTTCGTCACAAAAATATTGAAACGGAAAAAATACTATTTTTGCCTTGTTAATTGATTGTTTCATTTGAGTTTACAATGAAAATAAATTTCTTCCAAGAGGACTCCAAATTTCCTTCGGGATTGCGTAGGACATCGTTTCGTTCTATAGTCCAAATCATTGTCCAAAACGAGTCGAAGAAAAAAATCGACTACATCAATTTCATTGCGTGTTCCGACAATTATTTGTTGGGAATCAATCAAAATTTCCTAAAGCACGATTACTATACCGACATTATCACGTTTGATTATTCGGAAACGGAAATTGCTTCGGATATTTATATGAGCATGGATAGGATAGAGGACAATGCCAAGCAGAACAAGGTGACAAAACTCAATGAATGTTATCGAATCCTGATTCATGGAGTGCTTCATTTGGTCGGTTACAAAGACAAAAAGCCTGAGGATAAGAAAGTTATGACTCAAAAGGAAGATTATTATTTGCGTTTGGTAGAATAGTATGTTACAAGAATACGATGTAATAGTTGTTGGCGCCGGACACGCTGGCTGTGAAGCCGCCGCTGCCGCTGCCCGTCTGGGTTCACAGACGTTGCTCATCACAATGGATATGACGAAAATGGCGGCTATGTCGTGCAATCCTGCCGTTGGTGGTATTGCCAAAGGACAGATTGTCCGCGAGATTGACGCACTTGGTGGTGCTATGGGAAAAATCACCGATGCTTCGTCAATTCAGTTCCGAATGTTGAACAAATCGAAGGGCCCTGCTATGTGGAGCCCTCGTTCGCAAGCCGACAGGGCGTTGTTCATTAAGCACTGGCGCGAAGAACTTGAATCTATCCCAAATCTTGATTTTTGGCAAGATGCTGTTTGCGAACTGTTGCTCGACAAAGATAAAGTTGTTGGAGTTAAAACGGTTTGGGGAATTTCTATCAAGGCAAAATCGGTTGTGTTAACCAATGGAACTTTTTTGAATGGTTTGATGCACATTGGTCGTTCGCAAGTCGAAGGAGGTAGAATAGGAGAGTTGCCTTCGTATAAACTTTCCGACCAAATCCGCGATTTTGGATTTGAGGTTGGAAGAATGAAAACAGGTACTCCTGCTCGTATTGATGGAAGAACGATTGACTTTTCAAAATGTAAGGAACAAAAAGGCGACGACGAGATTGGTAGTTTTTCGTTTGTTCCACGTGGAACAATTCAAAGATTACCTCAATTGAGTTGTTGGATGACTTACACGAATCCGCAGGTTCACGAAGTTCTTCGTTCGGGTTTTGCCGATTCACCATTGTACAACGGAACAATAAAAAGTATCGGCCCGCGATATTGCCCGAGCATTGAAACAAAATTGGTGACGTTTGCCGACAAGGACAAACATCAACTTTTTTTGGAGCCTGAGGGAATCAACACGTGCGAATATTATTTGAACGGATTTTCATCGTCGCTGCCTGCTGATGTGCAATATAAGGCGATGCGTTTGTTGCCCGGTTTGGAGAATTGTAAGATTTTCCGCCCTGGCTACGCCATTGAATACGATTTTTTTATGCCGACGCAGCTCACGGCTTCGTTGGAGACGAAAATGATACAGAATTTGTTCTTCGCCGGACAAATCAACGGAACAACTGGCTACGAAGAAGCGGGGGCACAAGGTTTGATTGCCGGAATCAACGCTTCGCTCAAGGCGTCGGAACGTGAGGCGTTCATTCTTCATCGTGACGAGGCGTATATTGGCGTGCTGATTGACGACCTTATTACCAAAGGCGTGAATGAGCCATACAGAATGTTTACTTCCCGTGCGGAGTTCAGAATCTTGCTTCGTCAGGATGATGCTGATGTCCGTTTGACGCCAAAAGGAATCGAACTTGGTTTGGTTGACGATGTTCGCAAGCAGGCATTTGAACATAAAATGGCTGCTGTTGAGAAGCTCACAAATTACGTGAACGAGAAAAAAATGACAATGGCACAGGCGAATCCAATTCTTGAATCACTTGGAAGTAAGCCCTTGTCGGAATCGACGAAACTTGCGTCCCTTATCGCTCGCCCGAATGTTTCGGTAAAATGTTTCCACGTGGAACAATCTGATTTTATCGAAACCGACGATGTTGATTGGGACGTTGTTCAGGAGTCGGTGGATATAAACATAAAGTATTCGGGATATATTGAGAAAGAGCGACAGATTGCCGAAAAGATTTCCCGTTTGGATTATATCAAAATCAAAGGGAAAATTCCATACGAGAAAATTGAGTCACTGTCAACCGAGGCACGGCAGAAACTCACAAAGATTGACCCCGAAACCATTGGCCAGGCGTCACGAATCAGCGGTATTTCTCCGGCAGACATTAATGTGTTGCTTGTCTATTTAGGAAGATAATAGTTATTTCTTTGCATCTTGCACAAGGCGGACAGACCGTTCCTCAATGCGGTCATAGTAATCCATACCAATAATTTCGCCGAAGTACAAAAAGTAGGCTTTCTCGTCATTGTAAGCCGAATTCGACCAGTAGTAGCCGATGGAACCACCAAAAAACACCTTTGGCCCGTCAATGCCCTCGTCGCGCTTGCCAGCAGCAGGAAGAAAAATGCTGTTGCCGTTCTTTTTGCTTGTAACCTTATATCCTTGCACTCCTTCTGCTGTCCATAACCATGTACAATTATCTATCAACTCTTGAAATTCCTCTCTTGTCGGTAATCTTTCCTCGTTTTTCTTTAATGTTAACGCATTATCAAATGTATAATACTCACCGTTTCCCTCTGGAGAATTAGCGCCAACGTTGCACGTAGCCCATGTAACGCTTAAACCCAAGTCAACAAATTCGTTCTGTGCATGTGCATTAAACGATAGTAAAATCGACGTCAAAAGACTTATAATAACACTTGTAAAAAAGAAACGTTTCATATTGTAACTATTATAACAACATCAAAAATAAGATTTTTTCTTGTTACTTTTTCTCTTGAAAGAAAAAGTTATTTCTTCGCATCCTGCACAAGACGGACTGATCGCCCAAGACTGCGGTCGTCGAAGCCTACGCTCACGTCGAAAATACAGAAGTACAGAAAGGCAACGAAGTCGCTCCCATCATCGGTTGAACTCGACCAATAGCCGCCGTGGGAACCAACGAGCTCAACACTCGTCCCGTAGCGTGTGCTAGCAGCAGGGAGAAAGATGCTGTTACCATTCTTTTTGCTTGTCGCCATATATCCATGCACTCCTTCTTCTGTCCATAACCACGTGCAATTATCAATCAATTCTTGAAATTCCTCTTTTGTCGGTAATCTTTCCTCGTTTTTCTTTAATGTTAACGCATTATCAAATGTATAATACTCACCATTTTCCTCTGGAGAATTAGCGCCAACGTTGCACGTAGCCCATGTAACGCTTAAACCCAAGTCAACAAATTCGTTCTGTGCATGTACATTAAACGATAGTAAAATCGACGTCAAAAGATTTAAAATAACACTTGTAAAAAAGAAACGTTTCATATTGTAACTATTATAACAACATCAAAAATAAGAAAGTTTTCTTTACTTTTTGTCTACAGCGACAAAAAGTAACAAAAACCGCCGTCGACGCCACATCTTCGCTAAAAAACAGTTCATTCCGCTAAATTCTCGAAATGGCGCTGACACACAACCCACGCCGCCAAGCCGAGAGTTCTTTACGCTCCATTCTCTGTTTTTCTTAACGCTCATCTGTGGAGTCGAACCTTCATTGTATAGTAAAAAACATAAAATAGCAAAATACACGTTTCCCTTTACCACTCGACATTCCGACTGAGCTGCGGAGCGTCAAGAAAATCAATGGAGTGCAGCGTAAAAAGAGTTGGTGCCCTAATACATGACGGCTTGCACTACGAAAGTGCGGCACTTCAACTCTTTTAGCGGAACGCAGTTGATTTTTAGTGGAGCAGGTCCGTCGGTGGTTTTTCTTTGGTTCGTTTCTTTTGCCACCAAAAGAAATGAACGGAAAAAATGTATATTTGCGAAAAAAAATTGTGAATAACAAGGAAACAACGCTAACTCTTGCCAATGGGACAAAAGTCTGTTTGTCCGCTGCCGATTCATCTGCTTCGTATGTCGGCCTGTACCTGGCCTCTGGCTCCCGCAACGACGGTGAAACACTGGGTGTTTCGCACTTGATTGAACATGCAATTTTCAAGGGAACTGACAAATATTCCTATTCGGAACTGATGAATATGGTGGAATCGGTGGGCGGCGAAATGAACGCCTACACCGCCAAGGAGGAAACGTGTTTCCAAATCGCCATTGCCAACGACCACGTGGAACGGGCGTTCTCGGTGTTGAGCGAGATTTTTCATAACTCTGTATTTCCCGAAGAGGAACTGAAAAAAGAAAAAACGGTGGTGATAGACGAAATAGAATCGTATGAGGATTCTCCTGCCGAAATTATCTACGATGACTTTGAAGAACTATTGTTTGCTGGTCATTCGCTTGCGTCGAACATTCTGGGGACAAAATCGTCGGTCCGCAAAATGAAACGCTCCGATGTTCTTGCCGCCTATCGGAAACTATACAGAAATGAGCGCCTTGTCGTGTCGTATGTGGGTGGGGTAGATTTAGAAAAAATTAAAAGTTTTGCTCAAACTTACTTCGGTCAAACTACTGACACACAGCAGGAAAAACTGGCAGAAAAACCATTTGTTCCACGTGGAACGAATTTCAATATCGTAAAAAATAAAAAGACTCACCAAGCTCATTGTGTGCTGGGCTCGTATGCTCCGGCAATTTCCAGCGACTTGAAGTTTGCGTCTTCGTTGTTGACGAATATTTTGGGAGGCCCGTCGTTCAATGCGTTGCTGAATCTGAAACTCCGTGAAGAACAGGGACTTACGTACAATATAGAGGCGAATTATACTGCCTATTCCGATACGGGCGTGTTTGCCGTATATTTCGGAACGGACTATGCAAAGGTGCCACAGTGTCGGGAAATTATTGCAAACCTGTTTGCCGACATTGTGGCAAACGGTCTTCCCGAAGAACAACTTGCTGCCTACAAACAACAGATTTTGGGACAACTTGCCATCTCCGACGATAATTATATGTCGCTCATGCTGAATAACGCGAAATCGTGTTGGTGGTTCAATCACATAGATTCGTTTGAGGAAGTTTCCCGGAAAATAAATGCCGTTACCAACGAAATGATAAAAAAAGTGGCGGCCATGATGCTTTCACCAGAAAAAATAAATGTTTTGATATACAAATGAAAGAAGATATAAAAAAGTGTTGCGAGGTGCTTCGTTCCGGCGGCACCATTCTGTATCCAACCGACACCATTTGGGGAATTGGTTGCGATGCCACCAACGCCGAAGCAATCGACAAGGTTTTCAAACTGAAACACCGCGACGGCAATATCCCGTTGCTTGTGCTGGTGAATTCTGTGGCGATGCTTGAGCGCTATGTGGTTGATATGCCGCAAGTTGCATACGATTTGATTGATTGTGCGACTTCACCTATGACCATTATTTTCGACAAGGCTCGAAATCTTCCGGAAAACCTTGTGGGGCAGGACGGCAGCATAGGCATTCGTGTGACGAGTGAGCCTTTCACCGACCAACTGATTCAGCAGTTCCGAAAACCTATTGTTTCCACCTCGGCGAATATCCATGGAAATCCAACGGCTGAAATCTTCCAAGATATTGATAGTCAAATAATTGATGGTGTTGACTATGTGGTGAACTATCGTCAGAACGATATGAAAAAGGCAAAGGCTTCGCAAATCATTAAATTATCAAACAACGGACAAATCACTATAATTCGCAAGTAATGACAAAAGACGAGGTTTTACAGCAGGCATTTTCCCATTCGGTAGATATTCAAGTTCGCTTTACCGACATGGACAGCAACGGCCATATCAACAATGGCGTGTATCATTCGTATTACGACTTGGGGCGCATGCATTATTTTAAAGAAGTGCTTCAGGCAAAGACGTCTAACACACTTATTTGTCAGGTAAATACAACCTACGTGAAGCCCTTGTATCTAACCGACGAAATTTGTGTGAAAAACAAGGTTGTCCGTTGGGGGAATTCCAGTTTCGACATGCTCCAGGCAATTTTCAAGAAAACTGCTGAAGGTGAGCAACTTGCGAACTTTTCAGTCACGACGTTTGTGCATATTGAGAATGAAAAACCTGCACCCGTTCTGGAAGAATGGAAGCGAGCAGTGGAAAATTTCAAGAAATAACAGATTTTTGTGTAACCTCTGTGGCAAGTTTCCTATCTTTGTATTGAAAATGCGTTGGTATGGCAGATACGAAAGAATTGGTAATTATAGGTGGTCCGAATGGTTCGGGAAAAACTACATTTACGCAGAGCTACATAGAACTGCACCCAATGGCGTGTCTGAATGCCGACGAAATTGCCAAAACAATCGATCCTGTGAATATGAGCAGGGTGAGTGTGAGTGCCGGAAAAATTTTCTTTAAACAACTCGAGGAGTACAAAAAACGTGGCGAGAGCGTTCTTATTGAAAGTACGTTGTCGGGAACCTATCTTACCAAGATGATGAACGATTTTCACAAGGAAGGTTACGAAGTGACGCTGGTATATGTTTTTTTGTATTCTCCCGAAGTTTGTATTGAGCGTATCAAGGAACGCGTGCTTAAAGGCGGTCATTTTGTGCCAAATCGTGACGTGATTCGGCGATATTACCGAAGCAAGGAGAATTTCTGGAATAACTACAAAAATGAGGCGGACAAATGGTTTTTGGTGTACAATTCCGAGAATAAGTTTATTCCGATTGCGTTAGGAATGAAAAATCAGTTTTCGATTGAAAACAAGGACTATTTCTACAAATTTATGTCGAAGTTTTAGTGTATGCGAAAACTATACATTTTTAATCCCGACCACGATTTGGCACTTGCATCTGATTCTGACCATTTTGATGCTCCGCAGTCGGCAAAAGTTTTTGCTCGTGATTTCTCGGTGCTTCCCATCTGGTATGGTGACGAGAATGCCGTGATTTATACCGAAAATGCGGAACAATCGTGGCTTGTGGAGCAACAAACTTTGTTTCCACAACTAAGAAATAATTCTTTTGCGACACAACCAGCCGAATCGGCGGAGATTTCTCCGTGGGGATGGAATAAGACCATTCGCAGGTATTTTGAAAAAAAAGGCGTTTCACAACTTCCGTCGGTTGAGCAGTTGGATCGGCTTCGGACATTGCAACATAGAAATCTGGCTATTGAAGCGACAGCATTTTTACAACCGTTGGAAAATCCAACACTGCATCTTGCAAAACCAGCGTCATTGCTTGCGGGCGAAGACATTGAGAACTTTGTTGCCGTGCATCCGTATGCAATTTTTAAGGCGCCATGGTCGGGGAGTGGCAAAGGAATTGTGCGAAGTTTAGGCTATTTGCCCGAAAATTTGCTTAATCGGGTTAAAAATATTGCCATAAAGCAGGGGAGCGTGATAGCAGAACCGTTATACACTATCATTCAAGACTTTGCCATGGAATTTTCGTGTAAAAACGGAGAAACTGATTTTGCCGGCTATTCGTGGTTTTTCACCAACGAACACGGAGCATATCAAGGAAATCTGCTTGCTTCGAATGATGTCATTGTCAATAAATTACAAGAATGGATTTCGGTTGAAAACCTTAACGCTATTCAAAAGTCACTCGTTGCGTTTATTTCGGAACATATTGCTCCGCATTATACTGGATTCGTGGGCGTAGATATGTTTATCTACAAGGAAAACGGACAATTTTTCGTACATCCTTGTGTGGAATTTAACCTGAGAATGACGATGGGATTGGTTGCTCGTCTGTTTTACGACAGATTTGTAGAAGATGGAAAAATAGGGACGTTTTCGGTGGATTTCTTCAACAATAGCGAAGATTTGCTTGCTGACCACAAAATCCAAGCTTCAAAATCAATAGATATAATAAATGGCAGAATTAAAGCTGGCTACCTTTCGCTGACGCCTGTCACGTTAGACACGCAATATAGGGCACGAGTAGAAATTACATCATAAACTCTTCCTCGTTCGGTTCGCCTTCGTCAAGAATTAGTTCGTCAACTTCGATTTTTACGCCTTCGCCATCGTCAATTTCAGAATCAACTTCGCCACGAATCTCAATTTGAACTGTGTTGTCTGAAGGAACCATTGGCATAAGATGTGATTTTACCTCTATGATAACCTGTCCAGTACTGTCTTCAAACCAAAAGCGTTTTTTCTTTTGTGATATTGGTGAAGAGATGACACCCTTCAAAGTAACTTTCACATCGCGTTTGTCAAGTTCTACAGCGTTTTCAATGACATCTCTTACCGTGTTTTTTTGAATTATTTTTGTATTTGAGAAAACAAAAGTCAACACTATCCCAACAACGATAACAAACAATAAACCGAAGAATATTTTTTTCATTTTCTTACAATTTTTCAAAATTCGTCATTACAAACATACAAAAAGAAACAAAACGAGTAACAAATTTGCAGTTTTTCTACAAATTTATCATGTCTTTTCGTAAAAAAGGGTTATTCAAAAACAATAGTCTTGTTATTGAATACCAATGTTTTATGCTGAATATGCGACCAAATAGCTTTTGAAAGCACTATCTTCTCCAAATCCAAACCCTTACGTTTCATGTTTTCAACCGTATCCTTATGCGAAACTTGGGTTACGCCTTGTGCTATAATCGGACCGGCATCAAGTTCGGGAGTTACGTAGTGGCTGGTAGCACCAATCAGTTTCACGCCACGGGCATACGCCGATTCGTAAGGTTTCGCACCTGGAAATGCAGGTAAGAACGAATGGTGAATGTTGATGATTCTATTGGTGTAATCTTTTATAAATGAGTCAGACACCACTTGCATATAGCGCGCAAGAATCACCAAGTCGATATTGTTTTCGCGAAGCAATTTCTTGATTTTTGCCTCTTGCTCCAACTTGTTTTCTGGCGTGATTGGCAAACAATAATATGGGATATTGAATTCCTCGGCAATATGACGAAGTTTTTCGTGATTGCTTATGATAAGCGGAACTTCAATGTCCCACTCGCCAGAACGGGCACGTGAAAGAATGTCGTAAATACAGTGCGAGAGATTCGACACGAAGATTGCCAAACGCTGTTTCGTATTTGAAAAATGAATCTCGAACGACATCTTCGACGGTTTTGCAACCAACGTCGTGAAATAGTCGCCGATTTTCTCGGTAGGAATGTTAAATCCATCCAAGTCCCATTGCACACGCATAAAGAACTCCGATTCCTGACGGTCAACGTGTTGATCCAAATACAGAATGTTTCCGTTGTTTTTCAATATAAAGTCGGTGACTGCCATCACAATACCCTTCTGGTCCTTGCAATGAGCCAAAATAGTCGCCGTATTTTGCGATTTGTTTTCCATTATCCCAATGTATTTGCTAATTCGTCGGTAATTTCAAGATTGTGATATACCGCACTCACGTCATCAATTTCTTCCAAAGCATCGACAAAGTTCATCACTTTCTGAGCATCTTCCAACGGCAATTCCTTTGTCGTATTTGGAATTTGCTTCAGTTCTGCATTGTCGATTTCAATTTTCAATTCTTCAAGCTTTTTCTGCATTTCGCCGAAAGAATCGTACGGACAATATAATGTAACGATTTCCTCGTCTTCGGCATCCATTTCGTCCAAACCTGAGTCAATCAACTCAAATTCGAACTCGTCCAGCGGCATAGGAATAGCGCTTTTCTTGATTTCGAACACGCCTTTTCTATCGAAAATGAACGCCAAGGAACCGTTGTTGCCCAAACTGTTGTTGTATTTCTTGAAACACGTGCGAACAGCAGTATAAGAACGATTGTTGTTGTCGCTCAAACATTCCACAAACACGGCAACACCGCCATTTGCGTAGCCCTCGTATGTCAACAACTCGAAATCGGATTTATCTTGCTTACCCTTGTTTATGGCACGCTCGATAACCTCTTTCGGCATATTCTGACTTTTTGCGTTCTGAATGCAAAGACGCAAACGCGGATTCATATCAGGGTCGCCACATTGACCTTCTTTCACCGCAATAGTGATTTCCTTCGAAATACGAGAGAATATCTTGCTTCGCTTAGAGTCATTCGCTCCTTTGTCTCTCTTAATTTTTGCCCATTTACTATGACCTGACATACGAATTTTATTTAAGTTCGTGCAAAAGTACATAAAAAAACACTTACTTTTGTTACAATTTCAAACAAATGAAAAAGATTCTTATTCTTTCCGATACGCACAATTATTTAGACGAGGCGATTTTGAACCACGCAAGGGCGGCTGACGAAATCTGGCATTCGGGCGATATTGGCTCGTTGCAGGTGCTGGAACAATTGCAAGGAATTACGACAGTTCACGCCGTGTATGGCAACATTGACGGGCAGGATTTGCGCATTCGTATTCCGAAAATCGCCACGTTCGAGTGTGACGGTTTGAAAGTGCTGATGACACACATAGGCGGCTATCCTGGGAAATATGAACCCTCGGTAAAACAAGAGATTCTTTCATATAAGCCAAACATTTTCATCAGCGGGCATTCCCACATATTAAAGGTGATGAACGACGCCAAACTGAATTTGCTGCACATCAACCCCGGAGCAATCGGGAAAACGGGCTTTCATCAAAAACGAACAATGATAGAACTTGGAATTGAAAACGGAACGCCCAAAAATCTTTCCGTAATAGAATATGACAGATGGTAATGCAAATTATTGAATTTCATAGTGCTTTTGACGATTTATTGGCAATTTTCTCAAACAAAAAATTGTTGCATTACACCGATTTGGACTACTGTGAAACGCTCAAAGACTCTTCATTGCAAAACTGGGTTGCCGACGAGCAACGAATCTCTATTGCCGGCTACGAGAACGGCACTTTTGTAGGATTCGCCTCGGCACATCTTGTCCCCAAGCATGTGACAGCCTCGGTCACCATAGTTGTCTTGGAAGCATATCAGCATTGCGGATTTGCGAAAGAGTTACTACAAACATTGGTTTCACGCCTATTCTCGCAAGGAATTGTGCGAGTGGAAGCACAAATTTGCACGGAAAACACAACTTCGGTACAATTGTTTGAATCACTCGGATTCGAACGTGAAGGCATTCTACGCAAGAATTTCCTTATTGACGGCATTTTGTACGATTCATACATGTATGCAAAGTTCGCACATTAACGACTTGTACTCTTATATTTTTTTATCATTTTCCCCGCTCTGTTTTTTCCGCCTGTTGATAGGTATGGAAAAATTTCTTCGACAACAAGCAAAACCTCATCACGAATTTCAGGTTCGGTTTCAGCAATTCTATCAATAATTGACATTGCATGTGTTTTAACACCAACGGGAATAGTCATATTTGTCAAACAATTCATACAAAAATCCAACAACAAACCTAATTTTTCAATTTTCCAATTAGGAGTAATGACAAATAAGCGTAACACCAATCTTAATAAACCACTTCTTTTTATATTTGGCAATAATTCAACTGCTTCGTTCAAATCATTCTCCAAAACAAAAGCATGATTGTCAACATAATGATTCAAAATCCAGCAAGCATAGAACGCTTCAGGTTCCTTATTTGATGTAACTATATGAAACACATCTTTAACCGAAATTTCACCTGTTTCTATCAAGGCAACTTTTTCGGTCATATTCAGATAAATACCTTCTTTATTAATCTGACATATAAAATCATTCGTTGTCATTCTATATTTACTTTTTATTCAAGCAAAGTACAAAGAATTTTTGTATATTTGTTTTTTGTAGTTACTTTAAAATTTATTGTTTATGTGTTTGTTTATTTCTGTTTACAACACACATTTTTTAGTGGATAAGTTTTCTTATAAAAAAATGTTAAAATATTTGGAAGAAATAAAAAATGCTACCGTAAACAAGAATTTTAATCTTACAAAAAAAATAGAGATTTTGATTGAGGAATTATAAACATAAAAACAAACAATAAAAATAAAAAAAAGAAGTAAACAATCATGTGTTTATCTGTATTTAACGACACTTGTTCATAATTATAGATTATTGCTGATTTTCAAAAAAATACGAGTTTCATAACATGTTTATATTTGTTCTTAACTTTCTTTTTATGTTCAAAACAAGAGAAATCTAAAAAAAATAGAAACTAATTAACAGTCATATTATATTTATCATTGAATTCTTTAAATAAAGAAAAAATAATAAAATAATAGTGATGTGTGTTTGGTAACCCATAACAAAATGTTAAAAACAGACAAGACAAACTTGTTGGTCTATTCCAAAAATTATATAATTTTCACAAAAATTATTTGAGATGAAATTGAAGATTGTAAACAAATCAAAACATCAATTGCCAGCATATTCTACCGAATATTCTGCTGGAATGGATTTACGTGCGAATATTGAAGAACCTATTGTGCTTGCTCCTATGCAACGTGCAATTGTGCCTACAGGTTTATTTATTGAATTGCCCGAAGGCTATGAGGCACAAATTCGGCCACGTAGTGGTTTGGCTGCCAAATTTGGTATCACAGTGTTGAATTCTCCTGGAACAATTGATGCGGATTATCGTGGCGAGATTAAAGCAATATTGGCCAACTTGTCGAGTGAACCATTTACTATCAACGATGGTGAACGAATTTGCCAGATGGTGATTGCTCAATATGCCAAAGCAGAAATAGTGGAAGTTGAGGAACTTTCGGAAACTGTTCGTGGTGAAGGCGGATTTGGCCACACAGGCGTTAAATAGTTAAAAATTAAGAATTATGGTTTGTAGAGACGATATGCACATCGTCTCTACCATTAAAAAAAAAAAAATAAAAATATGAATTTGATTATTCCTATGGCTGGTATGGGTAAACGTATGCGTCCCCATACGCTTTCTATTCCAAAACCATTGATTCCTGTAGCAGGAAAACCTATTGTACAACGTTTAGTTGAAGATATTTCACGTGTGTGTAAACAGCAAATTGATGAAATAGCATTCATTATTCATCCAAGTTTTGGTGCAGAAGTTGAGAAAATGTTGCTCGACATTGCAAAATCTTTGGGTGCAACTGGAAAAATATGTTATCAGGAAGAACCAAAAGGTACGGCCCACGCAATTTTATGTGCTGGCGATTCTTTGTGTGATAATGTGGTTGTGGCATTTGCCGATACGTTGTTTATTGCTGATTTCAATCTTGATACATCGAAAGATTCAATTATTTGGGTACAAAAAGTTGATGATCCGTCAGCATTCGGTGTTGTAAAATTGAATAACGATGGAATGATTACCGATTTTGTTGAAAAACCGAAGGATTTTGTTTCCGATTTGGCAATAATTGGAATTTATTACTTCAAAGATGGAAAAAATCTTCGTGCAGAATTACAGTATTTAATTGATAATAATGTAATTAAAGGTACAGAATATCAATTGACCGATGCATTGGAAAATATGAAAAACAAAGGTCTGAAATTCTATACTGGCCAAGTGAATGAATGGCTTGATTGCGGTAACAAAAATGCAACGGTACAAACAAACCAACGTGTTCTTGTGAATTGCGGTAGTTCTATTTCAAAGGATGTGAAAATAGTTAATTCTCAGATTATTGAACCATGTTGTATTGCTGCTGGTGTAAAAATCGAAAATTCTGTAGTTGGACCGTATGTTTCGGTAGGAGAGGGAACAAAAATCACTCATTCCGTGGTTTCAAATTCCATTATTCAAACCAATAGCAATTTGGCCAATGTAAACATTACGAATTCCATGGTCGGAAATTCGGTAAAAATGTTTCGTTCAGCTGATGAATTGAGTGTAGGGGATTATAATGAGTTGTAAATATTTTTTATCAACGCTATCCCTCCCCAAATAATAAACGGCAAACTGAGAATTTGTCCCATATTGAGTGGTAATCCTTGCTCAAAGGCAACTTGGGGCATTTTGAGGAATTCTATCAAAAATCGGCCACCAAACACCCATACGCCAAACATTCCAATAATAAAGGAATCTGAAATGGGTTTGCCGTTACGTAGTCGTTTCCAACAGTGTAGCATATAAACCACGAATAACGAAAAGTAGCAAATCATTTCATAAATCTGTGTCGGGTGACGGGGAACGGCCTCTTCTCTGCCTCGTAAAACCTCGGGACTACTTTCAAAGATAAAACCCCAGGGCAGCGAAGTCGGCTCTCCGTAGATTTCGGAGTTCATAAGATTTCCCCAGCGAAAAAACACGCCGGCAAGCGGAATAACCATAAGCGCACGGGCAAGATTTCTTGAGAATGGGTATTCTTTTGAAGAAACGCACAAAAGAGCGATTATAACGCCCAAAGCACCGCCGTGACTTGCCATTCCACCTTCCCAAATATGCAATATCTTGATAGGGTTACTCAAATAATACATTGGCTCGTAAAATAGGCAATGCCCAAGTCTCGCACCAAGCACGCCGCCAAGCACGCACGCAATGGCAAGTTTGTTTATGTGACGCTCAGGAATTTGCTCCTTTCTACAAATAAAAAAAGCAATATAATAGGCAATTACAAACGCAAGGGCGAATAAAATCCCATACCAACGAATGGCGTATGTGTCGGAAAACCGATACACGTAGGGTGAAACATTCCATACGATAAAAGCAAGATTCATCTTATGCTTGCGTTGCTTTGCGTTTTTCGAGAATTGCCATCACGACAAAGTAAATGCCACACAAAATAAACGGCACGCTGAGCCATTGACCCATGTCGAGTGACATATTTTCTTCAAAATCAACTTGTTTGTTCTTAATGAACTCAAAACAGAATCGTGTCGCAAAAATCATCAAAAACGTGATAGCCAAAATCACATAAGTGGAAATCGGCTTGTTGTGTTTTGCCCGAAGTTGGTAATATGCAATAAGGATTCCTCCCGTTGCCAAGTATGTGAGCGCTTCGTAAATTTGAGTTGGATGGTTGGTCGTAAGCAAATTTGCTTGCACACAAGTGTCAATCAACGTATTGACTTGGCTCTGCTCTAAAAAGTTGTATTTCAGCAAAATATCACGCAGACTCTCGAACGACACCGCCGTGTCGGGTAAGCAATTCGACAAAAATGCCTGTAGCGTCTGCATAGAATCTGTAGCCACAAGACCTGCTTGTGCCATAATGTTGGTAAGTTCCGACGCATTTGTTTGAATCACAGCGTCGCGGACGAATACGAATCCCCACGGAAGCGAGGTTGCGATACCATAAATTTCGGAATTCATAAGATTACCCATTCTTACAAAAAACGCTGTTATGGGAATAACCACGGCTGCTCGCGACATTACCCACAAGAAAGGTCGCCCAACTTTTCGTGAAAACCACCAAAATGCCAACGCAAGTCCGATTGCTCCTCCGTGACTCGCCAAACCACCTTCCCAAACATACAAGATTCGGATTGGGTCGGCAAGATAGACCGACGGCTCGTAAAAGAGGCAATGGCCCAGTCGCAAGCCAATCAACAAGAAGAAAAATGTGGTAAATGTCAGATTATCGGCATCGTTAACGGTGAGTTGCTCGCGAACAAAAATTTTTCGCAAACACCAATACGACAAGAAAAATCCTATACCGAAAAATAATCCATACCAACGAACATGAAATCCGCTGATGATTTCAGGATTGACGTTCCAAATAATGTAGTTGAGCATGAAATTAGTATTCTATGAATTTAAAGTTCATTTTCAGGAATTTCGAGTATTGATTTCCTGACATAAGCATGTCCAAATCTTCTTTCTCGTAGAACCAATGAACGGTAACGTTGTGTTTGTCGACGTATTTTTCAATGGTAAGGAAAAGTTTTGCCAACTGCTTTGACGATGAGGTGTTGAAGTATTCGATTTTAACCTCAAATATAAAATCCATCGCGTCATTTTCGTTTAACGTGGTGTCAATCCACTCTAAGATGGGCGCATAGAAATCAATCGCATTTTCGGGTAAAGAACGTCCAGAAACCGTGAATGTGTGCGTTTCCGCATTAAAGTTTATTTGCGGAGTATCTTCTGTTCCTTCAATGAAATAATTTTCCATATACCTACCTTTGATGAGAAAACGAATCTCGCCTATTTGAATTTTATACCTCTACAAAGGTAGAGATTTAATTATAAAACTGCATTTTTTTCAGGATTTTTTTTGTGATTGGTGTTGAAAATACGACTTTCCCCGTACGATACGATTGAAAAATCGTGTGTTTGTAGATATTTATCTATTTAATTGTTGTATTTCGTAGAGATTGTTTTTCTTTGCAAAAACTATAAAAATGATTTTATGAGAAAAATAAATCTTTCTTTGTTAGCTCTTATATTAGCAACATTCGTTTTCGGGCAAAAGTTCCCTTTCCCTATGAATGAACAATCGTACAAGTATCCGTATGGAATTGCTGCCGAGAATCCTTATAATGATCAGGTTCAAGAAATTTTCCTTCGCTGGGACAAGGCAATGTATCGTGAAAGTGCCGACGGGCAATTTGGTCGTATTCGCTTTGATTCCGAGGCTTATACGGTTTCGGAAGGAATTGGGTATGGAATGTTGATTTACGTATATATGGCAAACGCGACCAACGATTTTTGTCAAGACCGATTCGATAAATTGTATGCATATTATAAAAAATGGAGCGACAGTTACGGTTTGATGCATTGGAAAATCTATGGTTTTGAGAGCATTGACTCGTACAATGCCGCTACCGATGCCGATTTGGACGTAGCCCTTGCTCTTTGTCTGGCGGCAAAGCAATGGGGATATTCTTCATCGTACTCCTATGCCGACGAAGCGGAGATATTGTTGGACAATATTTATAAAAAGGAAGTTGGCACGCACGATGTAAAAGGTAATTTGTTGACGTTATTTAATCCAGGAGACAGTTGGAGCAGTACTGCAAACGCGTGTTATTTTACCGTTGCTTCTGTCGGTGTGTTTAAACAGACACAGGAATATTTCTCGTTTGCGATTCAACATGATTGGCAGACGGTTTACGATGACTGCCACACCTTTTTGGAACTTTCTCAAAAAAACGGCGTTTGGGCAAACTGGAACAATTGGGACGGCTCGTTAGTCGATAGAAGTCCGTACGATTTGACTTCGATGGATTGCGGTTGGGATGCGTGTCGCGTTCCGTGGCGAGTTGGATGGGATTATTTGTGGTTTGGAACAGAAAGTAGCAAGAATATGATGGCAAAAACCATCGAGATGCTGGCAGCCCGTGATATTCTGGCAAAACCGGGAAAATCGTCTGGATTTAAAAATCTTGACGCTGAATCGTATGCTGATTTAACGACTTCGATAGGAGGAGGAAGTTCCGCATTTATGGGAGCTTACGCTTGTGCTTTGGCTACCGACGAGTCGCAACAAGAATATTTGAATGGCTTTCACGAAAAATTATTTACGAGAGAGGAAAATCCCTATTATTCTCCAACATTGCAAGTTTTGTATTTGCTGGTAACGTCGGGGAATGCGGCAAATTTCTATGCGTTGGATGATTGCGCACCTCAAATTATTGTAAATCCGGTATTGACTTCGGCCGAAACCGACGGGGAAACGATAGTTGTTTCGTGTAGCAAAATGATGTCGGAATTGACGACAGATTTTAGTGGTTTCTCGTTGAACGTGAATGGTCAGGCGGTTGCCGACCCGTTTACGTTAATGATGGTTTCGGAGAAAAATATTTATTTGGGACTCAAAGAAAATACTGTTCTGGCAAACAATGCCGTCATTCTTTCTTATTCGGGTGACCAACTTGAAAGTACGCAGGGAGGAAAATTACAGCCTGCACTTGCCATACCAGTGCTCAATCACGTGTTTGAAGTAGGTGGAAACACCAATTTAACTGATTGCGAGACGGAAAACACCTTGCTTGGCGGTCGCTGGTATTCATATTCCGACGGTTCAAAACAATCGTATAAAGTAGTGGAGTCGGGTGCGGATGATACGGAACATTCCATTTACTTTGAGTTTACCGATGTAAAAAGTTATGCCGGTACAGGGTTCAACATATTGAACGGCGAATCGCCATTGGATTGTTCCGGTTCCACTGGTTTTTCGTTTTATCACAAGGGCGACGCATGTATTTTGGAGGCAAAGACCGTGACAAAACGTAATGCGGGATATTCATATCAGACCTATGATATTGAAGCTCATGAAGAATGGACAAAAATAGAATTAACCTGGGAAGATGTTGCCGACGATTTCATCACGAGTGGCTATGTTACGGAAGTTACCGGTTTTCAGTGGAAAGAAGTGACGGGAAGTGGCTCTTTCTATATTGATGAGGTAGTGTTGATTGGCAGAACTATTTCTCCTTCGGAAACAGATAGAAATCAGTTGACGACCACGCTCATCTCTGCTAATTCGCTGTATGCCAATGCCACAACGGAAAAATATTCCCAAGTGGCAATAGACAAGTTTGCTACGGAAATACAATCAGCCGCAAACGAGTACTTAAAAACGCAAGCAACGTTTGACGAGCTTGATTCCACAAATACGGCTCTCAATGCGGCCATTTCTGCCTTCCAGTCTTCGTCGTACGGCGACAAGAAAGTTTTGGATAAGGCAATCAAAGCGGCGCAGTTGGTAAGTTCCGAAGCAATTATTGGCACGGCAAAAGGAAATTATCCACAAACGGCGAAAGACGAATTGGATGCCGCAATAGCAGAGGCACAAAATGCGTACGACACGTTTGGTCTTACAACAAGCGAAATCTCCCAAGCTGTTTCCACATTGGAGAAAGCAGTGAAAAAATTCAAAGCAGCTGTGATAAAGACGGCAATAGAAACCGTTTCTGCCGAGGTAAGCGTTTATCCGAATCCTTGTGTGTCGGAGATTTTTGTGAAGGGAAATGGCGAGATTTCTTACATAGAACTTGTTGAGGTCAATGGCGCAAAAACAAAGATTGCGGTAAATCAACCAAATACGACATTTCTTATGAGTGGTTTCCCTACGGGAATGTACACGCTCCGAATTGTTTTTGTTGACGGGAATATAAAAACGACCCAGTTCATTAAAAAGTAAATTTTACGAACGTTAGCGTGTTCTAACAATATATGATAAAGAACGGTTACTACATAGTAACCGTTCTTTATAGCATAAAAACGAGCAAGGAAAAGCCGCAAAACCAATCCATGCTATACTTTCATTTTTGTAAGCGATTCCCTATTTTTCGATTATGCATTTATACGAAATCCACGTAATTTGTATAAAAACTTTAATTTTTTCTTGCGTTTTGCTTTCATTTTGAAATATAATTCGTTTATTTGCATTGAAAATTTAAAGCAAATGCATTAAAACGGTTACAGAAAGACGGATAAATGCTAATTATAATGTAAATCATAAAAACCAAAGGATATGGCAAATTTAAGATTTCAAGTGGTAGGCGAGGCTTTCAAGAAGAAAGCGATGGCCGTGGAAGCTCCTCAAGGTCTGACTTCGGAGTATTTCGGAAAGTATGTTTTTGGTCGTGAACAGATGGCCAAATACTTGTCAAAAGAAACAGTAAAAGTCATTCGTGACGTAATTGATAATGGTGCGACGTTGGACCGCGACATTGCAAACCACGTTGCTGCCGGTATGAAACAGTGGGCTATGGATATGGGCGCAACTCACTACACGCACTGGTTCCAACCATTGACCGACGGAACTGCCGAAAAACACGATTCATTCATTGAATATGCTGGCGCTCCAGGTGAAGGCGTAATCGAGGAATTCTCTGGAAAATTGCTTGTTCAGCAGGAACCTGACGCATCAAGTTTCCCAAGTGGCGGTTTGCGTAACACATTCGAAGCTCGTGGTTACTCTGCATGGGATCCTTCATCACCAGCATTCATCGTTGATGATACATTATGTATTCCTACCGTATTCATTTCATACACGGGAGAATCACTTGACTACAAGGCTCCGCTTTTGAAAGCGTTGAATGCGGTTGACAAGGCAGCTGTTTCGGTTTGCCAGTATTTCGACAAAAATGTGAAGAAAGTGTATTCATATTTAGGTTGGGAACAGGAATATTTCTTGGTTGACGAAGGTTTGTACGCTACTCGTCCAGACTTGTTGCTGACTGGTCGTACGTTGGTAGGTCACGAATCGGCTAAAAACCAGCAGTTGGAAGACCACTATTTCGGTGCTATTCCTGAACGTGTTCAGGCATTTATGAAAGAAATTGAATTCGAGGCATATAAATATGGTATTCCTTGCAAAACTCGTCACAACGAGGTTGCTCCGAACCAGTTCGAGTTGGCTCCAATTTTTGGTGAAACAAACTTGGCAAGCGACCAGAACTTGTTGATTATGTCGATAATGAAACGTATCGCCCGCAAACACGGATTCCGCGTACTTTTGCACGAAAAACCATTTGCAGGAATCAACGGTTCGGGAAAACACAACAACTGGTCACTCGGAACTAACACAGGCGTGGGCTTGTTCACTCCTGGCAAGACTGCAACGGAAAACCTTCAGTTCGTTACATTTATTGTAAACACATTGATGGCCGTTTACAAAAACAACGCATTGTTGAAGGCTTCTATTATGACAGCTTCCAACGCTCACCGTCTTGGTGCGAACGAAGCACCTCCAGCAATTATCTCAATCTTCTTGGGCTCACAGTTGTCGGCAATTCTTGATAAAATTGAGAAAAACAGCGGTGGTGAAGCTCTTAAAGTTGACGGTAAACGTAAAGTGA
Source organism: Bacteroidales bacterium (assembly GCA_016285445.1). Classification (GTDB taxonomy): domain Bacteria; phylum Bacteroidota; class Bacteroidia; order Bacteroidales; family UBA1715; genus UBA1715. The sequence goes on along the minus strand of JAEEQV010000001.1, from coordinate 6,641 downwards.
GCCTTGGTATCGCAAAATTGCCAGAAGTATTGCTCGACAATACCGACCGTAACCGTACGTCGCCATTCGCATTCACAGGAAACCGTTTTGAGTTCCGTGCTGTTGGTTCTTCGGCAAACTGCGGTTCTGCAATGATTGCATTGAACACTGCCGTAGCTGCTCAGTTGAAAGAATTCAAGATTGCCGTTGATGCTAAGATTGCAAAAGGCATGGGCAAAGAAGAAGCTATCTTCTCAGTTTTGAAAGCATACATAAAAGAATGTAAGGCAATCCGTTTTGACGGTAACGGTTACAGCGACGAATGGAAGAAAGAAGCGAAAAAACGTGGTTTGGACTGCGAAACAAGCGTTCCAAAAATCTACGACGCTTACACTAAGAAAGAATCTATCGCAATGTTCGAGGGCTGCGGCGTATTCACTGCCAAAGAACTTGAAGCTCGTAACGAGGTTAAATGGGAAATCTACACAAAGAAAATCCAAATCGAGGCTCGTGTACTTGGCGATTTAGTTCTCAACCATATTATTCCAGTTGCAACTCGCTATCAGTCAATGCTTTTGGATAACGTATTCAAAATGTCACAAGTATATGGCGCTGCAAAGGCAAAGAAATTGGCTGCTCACGACAACTCTACGATTGAAGATCTTTCGGAACATATTTCCGCAGTTAAGGATTCCGTAGAGAAAATGGTTGAGGCACGTAAGGTTGCTAATAAAATCAAAGACGAAAAGAAAAAGGCTATCGCATATCAGGAAACAGTTTTGCCGTACTTCGACACTATCCGTTACCACGCCGACAAGCTTGAAATGATTGTTGACGACGAAATGTGGACGTTGCCTAAATACAGAGAATTGTTGTTTATTCGATAAAATTTTGCACGGGACGGCTGTCGGACGGCAGTCGTCCTTTTTGAAACACAAAACATAATAAAAATGAAATCAACTTACCCAAAACAACAAGGATTGTACAATCCTGAAAACGAACACGATGCGTGTGGTGTTGGTATTGTTGCCCAGCTCCACGGCGGAAAATCCCACGATATTGTGGAGAAAGGTCTGCAAGTATTGGAACACATGAACCATCGTGGCGCAGAAGGAATTGACTCAAAAACTGGCGATGGTGCCGGTATTTTGGTACAGATTCCTCACGAATTTATTCTCTTACAAGGAATTGCTGTTCCTGAAAAAGGTAAATACGGAACAGGCTTGATATTTCTTCCTAAAAATAATGCCGAAGCGGAAGAATGTCTTGCAATAATTAAAAAGGAAATTGCTTCGGAAGCTCTGTCACTGATCGCCGTTCGCGATGTTCCCGTTGACAACAGCATCTTGGGGAAAGGCTCGCTTGCTACGGAACCGCAAATCAAACAGTTATTCATAACTGGCTGCGACAGTCAAGACGAATTGGAGCGCAAATTGTACATCGTACGTAAAAAATCGGAAATTGCTGTGATGAATTCCTCAATGGAACACAAAAGCGATTTCTATATCAATAGCTTGTCAACAAAAACCATTGTTTACAAAGGTATGTTGACGTCTCCGCAATTGCGCGAATACTACAAAGATTTGACTAACCCGAATTTCACCAGTGCCATTTCGTTGGTTCACTCTCGTTTCAGTACCAACACGTTCCCAACGTGGAACTTGGCTCAACCGTTCCGTTTGTTGGGACACAACGGTGAAATCAATACCATAAAAGGTAACAGAATCTGGATGACTGCCCGCGAAAGCGTGCTTAAATCCGACAAACTCGGTAATCTGAAAGATTTGTTCCCTATCGTTCAACCTGACATGAGCGATAGTGCTTCGCTCGACAACGTGTTCGAATTCTTGATGATGGCAGGATTGTCGCTGCCACACGCACTTTCGATGCTTGTGCCTGAAAGTTGGAACGAAAAGAACCCGATTTCCGAGGATTTGAAAGCTTTCTACGAATATCACAGCATGTTTATGGAACCATGGGACGGTCCTGCTGATCTTATGTTCACCGATGGTCGCTATGCTGGCGGTATGTTGGACAGAAATGGTCTTCGTCCTGCCCGTTACCTTATCACAAACGATGACTTGTTGGTAATGGCGTCAGAAACAGGTGTTTTGAAATTCAAGGCATCCGACATTCGCGAAAAAGGTCGTCTTCGTCCTGGAAAAATGTTCCTCATCGATACGGAAAAAGGCGAAATCCATTACGATGCCGAAATCAAGGATTCTCTTGCAAAGGCATATCCTTATAGAGAATGGCTGAACAAAAACAGAATCGACTTGGCTACGGTTTCTTCGGGTAGAACTGCCGAAATCAGTCTGCCGAACTACAAGGCAATGGTTACGGAATTCGGCTACACCAAGGAAGATATTGATTTTCTTATTACATCAATGGCTTTGGAAGGCAAGGAACCTGTTAACTCAATGGGTAACGACACGCCTCTTGCTGTTATTTCCGACAAACCTCAACGTTTGTTCGCCTACTTCCGTCAGTTGTTCGCACAAGTTACCAACCCGCCTATTGACCCGATTCGCGAGGAATTGGTAATGTCAATGACAAACTACGTGGGATCTATCCACACGAATTTGTTGGAACCTGCTCCTGAAATTTGTAAGATGGTGAAAATCAAAAATCCTATTCTTACAAACATTCAGTTTGATTTGCTTCTGAACTTGAACTACAAAGGTTTCTCAACTACAGTGTTGCCAATGTTGTTCGACCCACAATCTGGTGCCGAAGGATTGGAAAAAGCTGTTGACGAACTTTGTAAATCGGCAGAGAAAGCTGTTGACGCTGGTAAAAACTACATCGTGTTGAGCGACCGTGGTATCGACGCACAACATGCGGCAATTCCGTCGCTTTTGGCTGTTTCTGCCGTTCACCATTATTTGGTTGAAAAACGCAAACGTATGCAGACGGCTATCGTGGTTGAAACCGCAGAACCTCGTGAAGTTATGCACTTTGCGTTGTTGTTCGGTTACGGAGCAAACATTGTGAACCCATACATGGCATTCGCCGTTCTTCAGGAAGAAATTAAGAAAGGAAACATCTCTCTTGACTACGAAAGTGCTCAAAATCACTACATTAAGGCAGTCACGAAGGGTATCATGAAGATTATGTCGAAAATGGGTATTGCCACAATACGTAGTTATCGTGGAGCTCAGATTTTCGAAGCAATCGGCATTGGTTCTTACGTACTTGACAAATATTTCAAAGGAACGAACTCCAAAATTGGCGGTATCGATATGTCCGACATTTACCGTGACATTGCCGATGCTCACAAGAAAGCGTTCGCTCCCGATGCAGAAGATTCGTGGACTGTGGTTAACGCTGGAAACTATGCGTTCCGCAAAGACGGTGAACTGCACGCTTGGAACCCCGAAACTATTTCGAAATTGCAACTTGCAACTCGCTCGGGCGACTATGCAAAATTCAAGGAATTTACCAAAGCTGTTGACGAGAAAGCTCATCCAATGTGGCTTCGCGACTTTATGGACTACAAACGTAATCCTATCGACATTTCCGAAGTTGAGCCAGCAAGCGAAATCGTGAAACATTTTGTGGCAGGAGCCATGTCGTTCGGTGCAATCAGTGCCGAAGCTCACGAGGCAATTGCCATGGCAATGAATAAATTAGGAACGAAGAGCAACACGGGTGAAGGTGGCGAGGATTCCGACCGCTACAAACCACGCGAAGACGGACTTTCTACACGTAGTGCCATCAAACAGGTTGCTTCTGGTCGTTTCGGTGTAACGACTGAATATTTAGTAAACGCCGACGAAATTCAGATTAAAGTTGCTCAAGGTGCAAAACCGGGTGAAGGTGGTCAGTTGCCAGGCTTCAAGGTTGACAAAGTGATTGCAAAAACGCGTCACTCAATTCCTGGCATTTCGTTGATTTCGCCACCACCTCACCACGATATTTATTCTATCGAGGATTTGAAACAGCTTATCTATGATTTGCGTAATGTAAATCCGAAAGCTGCCATTAGCGTAAAATTGGTTTCTGAAACAGGTGTAGGTACGATTGCTGCAGGTGTTGCAAAGGCAAAAGCCGACTTGATTTTGATTTCTGGTGCCGAAGGTGGAACAGGAGCAAGTCCGGTAAGTTCGGTAAAACATGCAGGTCTGCCAGGTGAACTTGGTCTTGCCGAAGCACAACAGACGTTGGTAATGAACAACTTGCGTGGTTTAGTTCGTTTGCAGGCCGATGGTCAGTTGAAAACTGGTCGTGACATAATTATCTCTGCTTTGCTTGGTGCCGAGGAATTCGGTTTCGGAACGAGCGTGCTGATTGTGCTTGGCTGCGTAATGATGCGTAAATGTCACAAAAATACGTGTCCTATGGGTGTTGCCACACAAGATCCTGAATTACGTAAACGTTTCTTGGGTCGTCACGAATATGTGATGAATTTCTTCAACTTCTTGGCTGAAGATGTTCGTGAACATTTAGCTCAACTTGGTTGTCGCACATTGAACGAAGCTGTTGGCCGTGCCGACTTGATTGTGCCAAAAACATTCGACTGCAACCCGAAAATCAGCAAAATCGACATTTCCAAGTTGATTTATATGCCAGAGGAAGCAAAGACTAATCCGCTTCACTGCGTAAAGAGAGGAATCAACGTAATTGAAAGTGTTATTGACAATCAATTAATTGCAAAAACAAAATCATCAATTGAAAGTGGTGCAAAATCAGAACTTGAATTTCCGATAGAAAACACCGACAGAACTGTAGGTGCAATGCTTTCAGGCGAAATCGTCAGAAAATATGGAGAAGCTGGTTTACCTGACGATACCATCAAAGTGACGTTCAAAGGCTCTGCCGGACAAAGTTTCGGTGCATTCCTTACTCACGGTGTTACGTTCCGTTTGGAAGGCGACACCAACGACTATGTGGGTAAAGGTCTTTCGGGTGGTAAAATTGCTGTGGTTCCTGCCGAAGGAACAACGTATGCTCCCGAAAAGAACATTATTGCAGGAAACACGATTTTGTACGGTGCCACTTCTGGCGAGGTCTATATCAGCGGCCGTGTGGGTGAACGTTTCTGCGTGCGAAACAGCGGTGCGATTGCTGTTGTGGAAGGCGTGGGCGACCACTGCTGCGAGTATATGACCGGCGGACGTGCGGTAATTCTTGGCTCTACGGGTCGTAACTTTGCGGCTGGTATGAGTGGCGGTATCGCATACGTGCTGAACATGCAAGGCAATTTCGATTATTTCTGTAACATGGAAATGGTTGAACTGTCGCTTCTCGAAGACAGTTCCGACGTTCACGAGTTGCAAAATCTCATCTACAACCACTACACCTACACGGGTAGTCCGATTGCGAAACGCATTCTCACCAACTGGAACGATTATCTTGACAAATTCATCAAGGTTGTTCCAATTGAGTACAAGAAAGTGCTTCACGATGAGAGAATTGCTGCTATCAACAAGAAAATCGCAGAAGTAGAAAGAGATTATTAACCACAAAAGCAATTGATTATGGGAAATCCTAAAGCATTTATGACGATAGGCCGAAAAGAAGCAGGATATCGTCCGATACACGAAAGAGTCACTGATTTCAGTGAGGTTGAACAGACGTTGAACCTTGAAGATAGAAAATTGCAGGCGTCGCGTTGTATGGACTGTGGCGTGCCGTTCTGCCACTGGGCATGTCCGCTCGGAAACAAAAACCCTGAATGGCAGGATTTGATGTACAAGGGAAAATGGCGCGAAGCAGTCGCAAAACTGCAACAGACAAGCAATTTCCCTGAATTTACGGGACGTGTTTGCCCGGCATTGTGCGAAAAATCGTGCGTACTTGCCCAAACGGGCGAAGCGGTTACGTGTCGCGAAAACGAGGTTGCTTTGATTGAATATGCATTCAACCAAGGTATGATAGTTCCTCGTCCGCCGAAAACTCGCTCGGGCAAAAAAATTGCCGTTATCGGTTCAGGCCCGTCGGGATTGGCTACTGCCGATTTGCTCAACAAAATGGGACATTCGGTTACTGTTTACGAGAAAGACAACGCAATAGGCGGTCTGCTCCGTTTCGGTATTCCTGATTTCAAATTAAACAAAAAAGTCATCGACCGTCGTCTCGACGTGCTTCGTGCCGAAGGTATCGAGTTTGTCACCAGCACACACATCGGCACCGACATTACTGGTAAGGAATTGCTGAAAAAATTCGACGCAATCTGTCTTACCATGGGTTCGGGCGAGCCACGCGACTTGCCTATCGAAGGTCGTGATTTGAAAGGTGTGTATTTTGCATTGCAATTGTTGCAACAGCAAAACCACATTAATGCCGGCGAGGAAGTTTCTGCCGACGACAGAATCAGCGCCAAAGGTAAGAAAGTATTAGTAATCGGTGGTGGCGACACTGGTTCCGACTGCGTGGGAACAGCTACACGTCAAGGTGCAGCATCGGTTACACAGATTGAAATTATGCCAAAACCGCCAATCGGATTCAACCCGGCAACACCGTGGCCAAACTATCCTATGATTCTAAAAACTTCAAGTTCTCACGAAGAAGGTTGCGACCGTTACTGGAATCTTGCAAGTAAGCGTTTCATTGGAAAAAATGGTGTCCTGACAGGTGTGGAAGTTGCCGAAGTTGAATGGTCAAAAGACCCACAGACAGGCAAAATGGGAATGAAGGAAACGGGCAAAACCCACGTGATT
>JAEEQV010000028.1:0-13522 GCA_016285445.1 Bacteroidales bacterium | reverse complement strand
TGTGGAGTTTTTGAGCGAATAGCTATTCAAAAACATACACTCGTTTCACGCGTCGGTCAATCGACGTCATTACCTCGTATGGAATCGTACCAATTTTTTCCGCCATTTTGGTAATCGGCAAATCTTTTCCGAAAAGAATCACCTCATCGCCCAACTGCACGTCGGGAATGTCGGTCACGTCAATCATAGCAGCATCCATGCAGATATTTCCAACAATAGGAACCTCCTTACCACGAACCAAAACCGTACCCACGCCATTGCTCAACTTACGGTTGAATCCGTCGGCATAACCGATAGGAATAACGGCAATTTTTGAGTCACGTTTTAAGATTGTTTTGCGAGAATATCCTACCGAGGTCTTGTTTTTCATCTCACGAATGCCAGATACGAACGTTTTCAACGTGCTAATTGGCTGACACGCCTGTGGGTTAACAAAACTGATTCCGTACAATCCAATTCCCAGACGAACCATATCGTATTGATATTCTCGGAAACGTTCTATACCTGCCGAGTTCAATATATGTCGCATAATCGGATATGGGAAAGCCTTCATTATTTGCGTTGACATTTTCTCAAACAAGCCAAGTTGCTCCATCGTAAAGGAATCAAACTGCGGGTCGTCGCTACCGACCAAGTGAGAGAAAATAGAAGCGACCGTGCAATTAGGAATGGTTTGCAACTCGGTAATCAACTCCGTAATCTGCTGTGGCTGAAAACCATAGCGAGCCATTCCCGTATCCATTTTCAAATGAATGGGAAACGTTTTGTTTGGATACATCGCACACAACTGCTTGTATTCATCAAGAACGGCAAAATTGTGGATATTTGGCTCCAATCCATAATCATACAATTTTGACAACATTCCATATTCAGGATTCATAACCATGATAGGCACGGTAATTCCCGAATTTCGAAGTTCCACACCCTCGTCAACAAAGGCAACAGCAAGATAATCGACCTTGTTGTGCTGCAAAATGTTGGCTATTTCGTACGAACCATTTCCATAGCACGACGCCTTGACCATAATCACAATTTTTGTCTTTGGATTCAAGCAGGAACGGAAATAATTCAAATTGTGTACAATTGCGTTCAGATTGACTTCGAGCACCGTTTGGTGTGCTTGCGACTGCAATTGGTCAACCACACGCTCAAATTCAAATTCGCGGGCACCTTTTAACAAAATCGTCTCATTTTGGAACGCAAACTCGTGCAATTTTGGCAACAACGCATCGGTTGACTTAAAGTAATGCCCCGCAGGCAAGAATTTTTTCAGATATTTTGAAATATCTTTTCCCACGCCAATTACACGGCTAATGGAATATTCACGAATCATATCGGCAATGCTCGAATACAGTTCGTCGAAATTCATACCCGTCTGCTTCACATCCGACAACAGCAATGTTTTTGTCGTATTCTTATGTTGCTGACTTAGATATTGTAAGGCGATTTTAACACTTTGAAAGTCAGAGTTATAACTATCGTTTATCAATACGCAGTTGTTTCGTCCCGAAATTTGTTCCAAACGCATTGCCACGCTTGGCAATTCCTTGAACAACGCTAAATCAACGGCAACACCAAGTACTTGAATCGCATAGAAACAGTGAATGGCATTTTCTATGGAAGCCGTATCGCAAAATGGGATTTCAAAAGAATACTTTTTCTTGTTCCATGGAGCAGTAATTGTCGTCACACCACTGTTTGACGCATACGTCACACGATTTTTCGCCTTTTCGGAAAAGCCCCATGCGACCAAATTTGCCGAAAGTTTTTTCGCTTCTTTGTCAATCGGCTCATAATCACTGCAATAAATCAACGTTTCAACTGACTGGAACAATTGCATTTTTTCAGCCACTTTCTGTTCAATCGATGAGAAATGTTGTTGGTGAGCGTCACCAATGTTGGAGAAAATTCCTATCGTCGGCTGAATCATCGCTTGCAAGCGAGCCATTTCCCCAACTTCGGAAATACCTGCCTCGATGATACCATATTTGAAATTTTTGTCGAGCAACATAAGTGAAAGAGGCACACCAAGTTGCGAATTGAAACTTCGCGGCGAGCGCACAACCGAAGTTGATTGTTTCATCAAGAAATACAGCCATTCCTTAATGATAGTCTTTCCGTTACTTCCCGTAGTGGCAAGCACTGGGTTGGCGAACGACTTACGGTAATGTGCCATAAGCGCCTGGAATGCCGTCAGTACTGAATCCGACACGATATAGTTTGCGTCGGGGTAGTGAGGATATTGTTCACCTTTCTGTACCCAGAAATTACGGCAACCTTTTTCGTGCATATCGGCAATGTATTCGTGTCCATTGCGATGTTTCCCCTTGATAGCCAAGAAAATAGCAGAAATTTCGTCAAACGAGGTTCTGCTGTCAGTTTGAATCTTTGTGATTTTTAAATTACCATTGCCTTCGCACGTAGAATTTGTGATAGAAGCAATTTCAGATAACGAAAATTGGAACATATTTAAACTCTATAACCAATAACCAAGACGTCGTCAACTTGTTCAGTGTTACCTTTTTCTATCCAATCAACCAACTCGTGGTCTAACAGTTCACGCTGTTCGTTCATTGGCGACTCATATATATTTACAAAAACTTGTTTCAAACGTTTAAGCATAAACTTCTTGCCTTTCTCGCCACCGAACTGGTCTTGGAAACCGTCGGAGAAGGTGTAGAGCGTCTCGCCCGGCTTCAATGTGATGCAATATTCCTCGAACGGAACCATTTCGGGATAGATTGCAATTGGCTGTTTGCTACCGGCAACCTGAATGATATGATAGGTTTCGCCATTTGTTTCCGAGACGAATTCTTGGATTTTCACTCTATCGTCGTCGGCTACCTCACCTTCAACATAATCCTTACGAACAAGAATCAGCGGGTTATTTGCACCAGCGTAGCGAAGTTGACGAGTTTCTTCGTCGAACATCCACATAGCCAAGTCCATACCATCCTTTTGCTCGCCGGCGGCACCAGTTTGTTTCAATGCCTTGATGATATTTTCACGGAGTTTGTCAAGAATTTCACCAGCGTGGATGTCAGGCATAGTCGGGTCGTTGATGATTTCGTTCAAAAATGCAGTTCCCAACATACTCATGAATGCACCAGGCACACCGTGACCCGTACAATCGGCTGCAATGGCAATTTTCCATTGAGCCTTTCTACCAATCCAATAATAGTCACCACTAACAATATCACGGGGCTTGAACAAAATGAAACGATGGTCGTGGAACAAATCTTCCACCAATTCTGGCCGAGGCAAGATGGCAGACTGGATTCGGCTTGCATAGTGGATACTATCCAAGATGTTCTTCTGTTGAACCTCAATTTGTTCCTTTTGAGCAGAAACTTCATCGCGCTGCCGTTCGATCTCTTGACTTTGTTTCAAAATCATATCGTTCTGTTCGGCAAGTTTTTTGTTCGATTTACGGACTTGAACCAACAAGTAAACCACGAAAATCAAGAATATGGCAATCAGGATTGACGCGCCCACCATAATCAAGAAACGTTTTCGCAAGGCATCCTGCTCACGGCTCATAAGTTCCTGCCGCTCTTTTGCAGCAGCAATTTCCTGGTCTTTCAACTCAGAACCGTAACGAGCGTTCAATTGGTTGATTTGTCGTTCCACGTCGTGTTTACGCAACGTATCGTGCATATCCACATAGCGTTCGTAATATCGCAGCGATCCCTTATAATCACCCAAAGAATCTAATGTGCGTGCCATATCGCGGTACCACATAAATTCCTTCTCCAGATAATTTCCTTCTACGATACGAGGATACACTTTCAGGAAGTACTCCTTCGATTTCTCGAACTCGCCTTTTTTCTGGTACATCATTGCATATCCGTTCTCAATAGCAATAATGTCGCTGATATAATCCTTTGAAAGAGCAATTTTATAAGCATCGTCGAAATATTTCTTAGATTTCTTCCAATCGGAAATCATCATATACGTAAGACCCAAGTTACAGCGAGTTCTTACAATATTCAGAGAGTCTTTCAACTCTTCATAGATGGCCGATGCCTGTTGATAATAATAGAACGCAGAATCTACGTGCTGATACTTGGTGACAACACCCTGACGATTGAAGCCCGAGTAGATTGCCGCCATGTTTTGCATCACGTTGGCCACCTCGCCTTTGTTACCCAGCTATTTCTGCAACTCCATGGCCTTGCGGTCGTATTCAAGCGCCATTTCGAAATTTTCCAACGTGTAATAGATTCCTGCTATATTCGTCCAACAAGAAGCCACTCCTGATTGGAATCCACATTCGTCAAAACATTTACTCGCATTCAGATAATGCTGTAGCGATTCTTCCGTTCTACCAAGGTTTTGATAGATATTACCTGCTTGCAGATATCCAATACCAGTTCCACGAACATAATTGGCCTTCTTGCCCGCCTCAATTGCCTCGTTGGCATATTGACTACCTTCAAGATTCTTGCCTGTTGACCAACAAACACTTGCCATCTGGCAAAGTGCCTTGTTCAATCCCTTCCAATAATTTCCCGCACGTGCATGGTTTGCCGAGCGTGTGAAATTTGCCATGATGGAGTCGTTAATACCCATCATCATATATAATTTGGCAAGTTCGTAATATACATCGGCAGCTTTGTTCTTCAAATTATACGTTTTGGCCGTTTCCAATCCCTTATTATAATAATGAAGGATGGAATCAAGATTACCCACGGCATAAAAATCCTGTGCCTTGTTCACGCATTCATCCACAACAGGTGCCTTGGTTGAATCAACCACCTGTGCGTTCACAAAAGAACACAAGGAAAGTAACAGTGATATTATGAAAACCTTCTTTTTCATCTTCACAAAGATACAAAAACAATGAAACAATTTCTAAAAACTCAGAAATTCAATTAACAAGATTATTAACAACTTTAATTGTATAGATACGTTTTGTGATTTAAAGTTGATTTAAGATTGTACTTGAAAAGAAAATCTATTCCAAACAATCGTCCAAATCTTTAATAATCTGTTCTTTATCCATTTTCTGTCCGATGAAGACGATCTTCTCCATGCGGTCACCGTATGTTTCGTCCCAATCGCGGAGAATTCCAGGTTCTTGTTCCACCAATTTGTCAAATTCTTCTTTGGGTGCTGTTGCAAACCACAGTCCTGCTTCGGTCAATTTCTTTTGTACACCGGCTTGTTCAAACAGATAAGACATATCTCTATTGTCGTTGAAATAGCAGACACCTTTTGCACGAATTATGGTTTTTGGCCATTTTTCACACACGTACGATTCAAATTTCTTAGTGTCAAATGCCTTGCGACGATAATATACAAATGTTCCGATGCCATATTCCTCAACTTCGCCACCTTCGTGGTGATGATGATGGTGGTGGCAATGAGGGTCGTGGCATTCCTCGGCACTATGGTCGCAATGTTCGTGGTCATGATGATGATGTTCTTCCTCCTCGTGATGGTGGTGATGATGGTCGGCTTTTGCTTCGCGTTCCTCCTCTTCGGTTGCCTTTTTCTCAATTTCTTGAATCCACGCAGCGGAAATGGCTACTTTGTCGTAGTGGAACGTTTTGGTATTGATGATTGAATCTAATTCGACATCGGCATAGTTTGCCTCAATAATCTCGGCACTTGGTTGCAGTGCTTTAATGATTTGTTTGATTCTTCCTAGTTCGGATGGCGAAACCTCGTCGGCCTTGTTGAGAATGACTTTGTTACAGAATTCAATCTGTTGGATAAGAAGATTTTCAATATCTTCCTCGTCTATATTTTTCTTGGTAAGCTTTTCGCCACAAGCAAACTCGCTCTGCATACGAAGCGCATCAACCACCGTCACGATGCAGTCCAGGCGGGCAAATCCGTTTCGGGTATATTCGTCGCCCATTTGAGGGATGGAACAGATTGTTCGTGCAATTGGCTCAGGTTCGCAGATGCCGCTCGCTTCTATCACAATGTAGTCGAAACGATTCATTTTTAGAATGTCGTTTATCTGTTCTACCAAGTCCATTTTCAACGTACAGCAGATACAGCCGTTTTGCAGGGCGACAAGACTTTCGTCTTTTTTGCCAACAACGCCGCCTTTTTGAATCAAGTCTGCATCGATGTTTACTTCGCCAATATCGTTCACGATAACGGCAAATTTCACACCTTTTTTATTTGCCAAAATATGATTGACCAAGGTTGTCTTTCCACTTCCTAAATAGCCAGTTAAAAGTAAAATTGGAGTAATTGTAGTAGTATTCATTGCAGTATTTTTTTCGCGTGTAAAAGTACTATTTTTAATGCAATTATCTATTTATCATTGCAAATTCTTTCGTAAAATCATTACAAATCAAAAAGAAGGTTTTACATTTGCACTTGCAAGCGAGAGTAGCTCAGTTGGTAGAGCACAAGCTTCCCAAGCTTGGGGTCGCGGGTTCGAGCCCCGTTTCTCGCTCAAAACATTTTTTATTCCCAGAACTCTTTCTTAAAATTCACCAAATACACCTTCTCTGTGGCTCGTGTAAAGGCGGTGTAAAGCCAACGCACAAATTCTTTGTCAACCATTTCGTCGGTGAAAAATCCGTGGTCAATATAGACGTGTTTCCATTGACCACCTTGTGCCTTGTGGCACGTGATGGCATAGGCGAACTTTATTTGGAGTGCGTTGTAATACGGGTCTTTTTTGATTTTCTCGTACAAGGTCTTTTTATTCTTGATTTCGGCATAATCGGCACAAACTTCGGTGTAGAGTTTGTTGCTTTGTTCGTAGGTGAGCGATGCCGACTCCGACGAAAGCGTGTCGAGAATGATTTTTACCGAAAGTTCCATATCCTGATAGTCAGGGAATTTGAGGGTGACGTCGGCAAAGTTGAAACCATAGAGGTCTTCATATTTGTCAATGCTCACAATTTCGGCAATGTCGCCGTTGGCAATAAAACTGAGGTCTTTCTCTTTTTCTGTCCAATAATAATTGTTTTTTACCACCATAATGTAGTCTCCTTTACAAATGGTGGAATCTTTCCATAGAATCATTCTTCGAATGCCGTCATTGTAGCGGTTTGCCATTTTGTTGGAACGAGTGATGACTATGGTGTCTTGTATGCCGACTTTGTTGTGCGACGATTCCAATGCCTCCAAAAGCATACTGCCGTCGATGGATTCCACGTCGGGAAAAGTTTTGAGTTTGGGGAGTGAAATAGTGTCGTTATCCAGCATTTTTCGAATTGTCGTCGCATTTGACAAAATTCCAGAATCTTCGGCTTGACGAATAACGGTGCGTAGCGTGGCGTATGCCGGTGTCTTGAAGAAATTCGTCTCAATATAGTTTGCATCCAATGCAGGCGAATTGGGCGAACCAATGGGCGGCAATTGGGCAGTGTCGCCAATCAGAATGAGTTTACATTTGTGCTCGTTGAAAATGAATCGAAACAAGTCGTTGATGACGGAGCCGGAACCAAAAATCGTGCTTTCGGAGGTGGAATCCGACAACATTGACGCTTCATCGACGATATACACTACATTTTGTGCGGCATTGAAATTCATTCCAAATTTCTGAATGCCGTCTTGCACATTACGTTGCCGATAAATCTTTTTATGAATGGTGAACGCAGGTTTCGAGGTGTAGTTCGACAATACTTTTGCAGCACGACCAGTAGGAGCCATCAGTGAATAATTCAGTCCCAGTTCTTGCAAAGAATCAATCACGGCTTTTATGAGTGTGGTTTTTCCCGTCCCTGCAAAACCGTTTATTATGAACACTTCGGCATCGGTGGCAAGAAATTTTGCCAGTTCGTTGAAAACGTTCTGCTGGTCTTCGGTCGGCTCAAACGCAAAGTGTGCACGTATTTTCTTCGCTATAAAGTCGTAAAGCATCGAGTTGAAAAATAATTTTTGTAATAGTAGCAATAAAAAGCATAAAAAGTCGTATGTTTGTATGCGAAATTTTTACAAAATATAAACTATACAAAAATGAACAAAGGATTAAAACTCGGCATTGAAATCGGATTGGGTGTACTAATCGTGTTGTTAGCGTATGCTGTGTATCATACGGTGAACAGAGATATTACGTTCGGTGATGAAAAGAAAGCTCGTCAGGAAGCAGTTATTACTAAACTGTTGGATGCGAGAGAATTACAATATGCCTATGAGGCAAAATATAGCAAGTATGCTGACAACTGGGCAGAATTGATTCGTTTTGCAAAAGAAGATTCGTTGGAATTTACTAAAACTATCGGTGATATTGAAGATTCTGTTGAAGTTGCCGAAGGACGTGCTTGGCAAGAAAAAGTTAAAATTCCAGCTTTTGAAAAATTGATGCAAGACTCGGTTTTGTCGGAAAATTTCAACTTGGAGGAAATAAGCAAGGTTCCTGGCAAAGATGCCGAATTTGAAATTGCAGCAGGAAGCATTATGTCGGCAGGAACAAAAATCCCTACATTCCAAATGGGTGTGCTTTGGGACGTGCTTTTGAGCGATTTGGACCGTCAATTAGTGGTTAATGCGAAGGAATATTCTCGTAAGACAAGTGGTTACGAGGGTTTACGAATAGGAAAAATCGACGAAGTTTCAACAGAAGGTAACTGGCAATAATCTATGCAAGACATAACCTACGTTGCGGAAAACTATTCAAGTAGTAAATCGAAAGATTACAGATTATCCATTTCGGTACGTCGAGATGGATTTTCTTTTTTGCTAGTCCACAAACGCACACAGGAGGTTATGGCATACGCCTACAATATTGTTCCGCCAGCAAGTCGTAATACGGAATTTAAGAAATTTTTGAATCAGAAGATTTTTCAAGAAACATTCGGAGCCGTTACCATAATTGTGGTTTCCCCCAATTTTACTTTGGCTCCGAAGAAATTTTACGACGATACATTATTACAAGATTATTCGCAACTGAATTTCGAGAAATCGGACTCGGAATCAATCATAACATACGAATCGTTCAATACCGACGCTGTTGTGCTGTTTCCGATCGATACGACAATTTGGGCCTTGTGCCGCACGGCGTTCCGCAATCAGGAAATGGTTTCCTATGTGCCGCAAGTGGCTCCGATGATTGAAAGCGGTGTAAAGAAACGTGATGAAAAATTGGTGATTTCAGTGGAAAACGATTTCTTCACGGCTATGTATGTTCGCAGTAAGGAACTTCGGTTTGCAAATACGTTCTCGTTCTCTAATATCGACGATTTTACCTATTATGTGATGAATATCGTGCAACAGTTGCAGTTAGACGTGTTGCAACTTCCGATAGAAATGTCGGGTAAGATAAGTCCGAAGTCGCCGTATTTTTCGGCTATACAAACGTATGTGAAGAATGTGAAGATGGCTGAAAACCCTGTGAAATTGCCACGTTTCCCATATATGTTGTTCCTCAATCATTGCAATATATCTCTATGCGAATAATCAGTGGTGATTTAAGAGGACGAATTATAAACGCTCCCAAGGATTTTGACTTGCGACCCACTACCGATAGGGCAAAAGAAGGTTTGTTCAATATTCTGAATAACGAATTTGATTTTTCGGAAATCTCTCTTTTGGATTTGTTTTCGGGTATCGGCAGGATTTCGTTTGAATCGGCTTCACGTGGTTGCACCGACATTGTGAGCGTTGAGAAAAATGCGAAACATGCGTCTTTCATAAAAAAAACGGCAAATGATTTGAAAATCAAGGGAATGAAAGTTCTTGTGTCGGAAACTCGTGATTTTTTGAAAATCGCAAATCGGGAGTTTTCCGTCGTTTTTGCCGACCCTCCATATAATTTGCCGTGGTTACAGGATTTGCCCGATTTGATTTATGCAAGCAAGGCAGTCAACGACGATACGTTGGTGATTGTTGAACATCCTGAATCGTTTGATTTCTCGCAACATCCTCATTTTGCTCGTTTATGTAAATACGGGAAAGTGCATTTTTCGTTTTTCCGTACTAACAAATAATCGTGTACTCGTATGCACGTCTTTGCTGAATATACGTTGTGGTTGCTTCCAATTTGCGTGATAATTGGTGTAGGACTTGCGTTGTTTCTGTATTATAAGGAAACAAAGTTGAAAGATGCGCCACTCTGGTTGCGACGATTATTAATTGGGTTACGTGCATTTGCAATCTCATTCGTCTTGTTTTTGTTGCTCGGTCCGTTTCTTGAAATGAAACGGCAAAAAATCGAGAAACCGACTGTCGTATTCTTACACGATAATTCGGCTTCGCTTGTCCAACAAAAGGATTCGTCGTTTTATCAGACGAAATATAAGGAAACCTACCAACGAATTGTTTCCGATTTGCAGAATGCGTATCAAGTAGCCACATACACATTTGGCACAGACGTAATTTCAAGTGATTCATTAACTTATACGGAACAGGAAACGAACATTTCTGGTGCGTTGCAAGACATTTCAACTCGGTATTACAATCAAAATATTGGTGCCGTGATTCTTGCGTCCGATGGTATTTACAACAAGGGGGAAAATCCCAAATATGCCATAAAGGATTTTCCGTCGGCTATGCCTATTTATACGATAGCGTTGGGCGACACGGTGCAAGAATGTGATAATGTCATTGCCAAAGTGCTTCATAATCAGATTGCTTTCCGAGGTAATCCGTTTTCCATAAAAGTTTCGGTGGAATCACACGCACTGAAGGGCAACGTGTCGAAATTGAGAATCCTTGACGGAAAAACTGTCGTGTTCGAAACCTCTGTTCGTTCCGACCAAGAACATACTTATAAGACTATTGACTGCAAAATACAAGCGTCGGAAATTGGGCAAAAAATATATACGGTTGAAATAGAACACTTTGACCAAGAAATTAGCGAGAAAAATAATTCTTACACATTTGCTGTCGATGTGTTGGAAAGCCGTCAGAAAATTCTTCTTGTCTATGACGCAGTTCACCCCGATATTGCTGCCGTACGCCGTGCTATCGAGAATAATAAAAATTATGAATGCTCGATAGTAAAAGTTGGGAAGGATAAATTGCCTCCGCTACAAGAATGTAACTGCTTGATATTGTGCGGCATGAAAGATTTTTCCGTACAGGGGAAACATATACTTTCCGAGGCGATTCACTTGGGAATCCCGTGTTTGCTGCTGAATGTGGGCAATTCGTTACAAGCGCTGAACGAGTTGCATTTAGGCATGGAAATCTCAAATTTCAGAAATTCGTATGATGAGGTAAAACCTCGTTTGGAATCAGATTTTTCATTGTTTTCGTTGGATGAGGAGAGTAAAACGTTGTTGTTGCAGGCGCCACCGTTGTTTGCTCCGTATGGTACCTATAATACGGGGGTTTTGTGCCGAACGCTCTGTTATCAGCAGATTGGTTCGGTTAATACGGAACGGCCGTTAATTACTTTCTCGGAAACGCAAGGCGTAAAAATCGGTTTTGTTTTGGGTGAGGGATTATGGCGTTGGCGCTTGTACGCACAAAAGGAGATGGGCGACTTTGAGGCGTTCGATTCGTTTGTGAATAAAATGCTCGCTTATATGGCATTGACCGAAAAAAGAGAAATGTTTGTCGTTTCTGGTGAACAAATTGTATATGATAATCAAGATGTTGCGTTTTCTGCCGAATTATATGACAAAAGTTATGAAGCCGTGCCGAATCAAGAAATCACGTTGGTTATAACAAATGAAAACGGCAAGGAATATCCGTTTATATTTTCTGCAAAAGACAATTTCTATTCTCTCAATGCAGGTAAGTTTCCTCTTGGAAAATATGGTTACAAGGCGTCGGTTACGTATGACAACTCGGTGCTAACGAAAAAAGGCTCTTTTGTAGTGATGCCTATGCAACTTGAATCGCAACAAACTCGGGCAAATCATTCCGTTTTAGCGGATTTGTCGGAACAAACGGGAGGAAAGATGTATTCGGCACAGGAGTGTGAGGCAATTGTGAAAGAGTTGCAAGAAAACAAAAACATTGTTTCGGTGGCACATTCGATTCGTAGTCGCAATTTGTTTGTGGATTGACCGTTAATATTGATAATCATATTGTTATCTATTTCGGCAGAATGGTTTTTACGAAAATACTATGCTACGTATTAAGAAAAAAACTTATAACAATATATATTGTATTCACTGTCTTTAAATGGTTATATACACTACTTCTTTGGTGTGAAGCAGGGAATTTTTTCAAAATGCGTAATAGCGGCAATTATACCCAGAAACTTTCTGGCAACCAGACGTTTTCAAGTTTTTGTGCTTCTTTGAACAACGGAGCAATTTCGTTATCCTGAAAACCGGCAATTCCGCAACCAATACGTGTAACAAGAAATGACAGCTCTCTATGTTCTTGTGCAAAAGTAATGAATTCGTCAACGTAGGGTTTTATGGCATCCACGCCACCGTGCATTGTAGGAATACCGTAGGATTGCCCTTGTAATCCGACACCTTGTCCCCATATCGCACCGAATTTTTTCAATGCTGTGTATGCGGCACCACCACCGTGCATTCCTTCCAAATTGCTACCGAATACAAAAATTTCATTATCGTTCAGCGACTGAATGAAATTTGGCGTAATACGTTTTGTGTTTTCTTGAGGTGTTTCCATGATTTTGGGTTTTAATAGATAGGGGCGAATATTTATTCGCCCCTACATTATAATAAGACAATGGTATCGTAAACGTTTTAGACTATTTCTTCTTAGAATTTTCAATAACCGACATTGCCGTGGCAAGCACGCTGCTTACGTCCGTCATATTTTGAGGAATAATCATTGTGTTGTTTTCCTTCGCAAGTTTACCAAACTCATTAAGATATTGTTCGGCAATACGAAGATTCACAGCCTCGGTACCATTTTCAGAACCAATAGCGGCAGCAATTTCACGAAGTCCGTTGGCAGTTGCCTTTGCAATTTGCTCAATTTCGCTTGCCTTACCCGAAGCTTCGTTAATCTTACGTTGCATTTCACCTTCGGAACGGGCAATCAGCTCTTGTTTGTCGGCGTTAGCCACATTGATTTTTGCTTGCATTTCACCTTCCGATTTTGCAATCAATTCTTGTCGTGCTGCTTCAGCCACGTTGATTTTCGCTTGTTTTGTACCTTCCGACTCGGCGATGATGGCACGTTTTTCACGTTCAGCACGCATTTGTTTTTCCATCGCATCCTTAATGCTTTGCGGAGGCGTGATGTTCTTCACTTCATAGCGAGTAATCTTGATTCCCCACGAATCGCTAGCCTTATCAACAGCAGAAACAATTACGGCGTTGATGGAATCGCGTTCCTCAAATGTCTTGTCGAGTTCCAATTTACCGATAACACTACGCATTGTGGTTTGAGCAAGTTGGATTGATGCAAAACCGTAGTTGTCAATACCATACGAAGCATTTTTGGGGTCCATTACTTGCAAGTACATGATACCGTCAACTTCCACAGAAATGTTATCACGGGTGATACACGTCTGCGAAGGCACGTCGATTGCCTGTTCTTTCAACGAATGTTTGTAAGCCACACGGTCAATGAACGGGATGATGATGTGGAAACCAGCCAATAGCGTTTGGTGGTATTTACCCAATCGTTCAACAATGTATGCCTCGCGTTGAGGTACGATTTTCAAACTACC
>JAEEQV010000377.1:0-2532 GCA_016285445.1 Bacteroidales bacterium | reverse complement strand
CAACGATTTTGCGTTGGTTGACCCCATTTGTTATGCATTCCCGTTGTCGGCAATCACAATTTTTGTTGTAAGTAAATTAACTCAGAAAAACGCAAAATGAAAAATTTCGTTCAAACGCTAAAATCGGCGATTCTTGCAGGTTTTTGTATCGGCATTGCCGGTTATGGATATTTAGCAGAAAAAAGCATTATTGGTGCAGTATTGTTTGCGTTTGGTTTGTTGACCGTCGTTCATTATAAATTGAAACTATATACGGGAACGGCAGGTTTTATCGAAAAAAATGAGGTAGGAAATCTGTTCTTGATATTGTTCGGTAACTGGATTGGCTGCCTGATGGTTGCTCTCATTGCACGTTGTAGCCCTATGCCATTGCAGGAAACGGCACAAAAGGTTTTGGAGGCTCGTTTGGCTACGGGACCTTTCTTTGGTGGCGTGTTGGCAATAGGTTGTGGTTTTATTATGACGACGGCGGTGACGTTTGCTCGGAAAGACAAAAATCTGCCATTGCTATTCGGTGTGCCACTATTTATTATGTGTGGTTTCCCTCACTGCGTGGCCGATGCATTTTATTATATGGCTGTTCCTCTTGATTTTTGGGCTGAAAATCTTGGCGACATACTTATTTTTTATGTAAGTATTGTCATCGGTAATTTTATCGGTTGCAATTTGTATCGCGGTATCTGGGGCGCTACGGAATGATATTGTCGCATAGGGCAACAACGAAACAACAACAAACTTTTATTGCTTAAATCAGTTGCAAATCGTGCAAACGTTTGTAAGCACCGTTCATTTCTATCAATTCTTCGTGTTTTCCCGATTCTACGATGCGACCTTCGTTCATGACAAGGATTTTGTCGGAATTCTTGATCGTTGAAAGTCGGTGAGCGATAACCAACGATGTTCTGTCTTTCATTAAGTTTGCCAAAGCATCTTGTACCAGTCGTTCCGATTCCGTGTCGAGTGCCGAGGTGGCTTCGTCAAGAATGAGGATTTCAGGATTTTTCATAATGGCACGGGCAATACACAAGCGTTGTCGCTGACCGCCGGAAAGTTTTCCTCCTTGGTCACCAATGTTCGTGTCGTAGCCGTTTTCCATCTGCATGATGAACTCGTGTGCGTTTGCAAGTTTGGCAGCTTCAATCACTTTTTCTTTGTCAGGATTTTGAATACCAAAAGCAATGTTATTGAATACCGTATCGTTAAACAGAAGGGATTCCTGCGTCACAATGCCTATAAGCCCACGTAAATCGTCGAGTTTAAAGTTTTGTATCGGAGTTCCGTCAATGGTTATGCATCCAATTTGAGGTTCATAGAAACGAGGTATCAGGTTTGCTATTGTCGTCTTACCCGAACCCGACTGACCAACTAAGGCGACAGACGTACCTTTGGGGATAGAGAACGAGATATCTTTAAGAATAGTCCGTTCTTTATTGTAACTGAAAGTAACGTTCTTAAACTCAATTGATTGCGAGAAAGTCTTTATTTCTTTTGCATCAGGTATTTCAGTGATTTTAGCGTCGGCGTATATGATTTTCTCAATTCTGTCAATGCCGGCAGCACCTTGTTTTATGCTGTAAAATGCAGATGTGAATGATTTTGCAGGACCTGTAATTTGTGTAAATGCAAAAATGAAGGCGATGAATGCCTCGGCAGACATGCCACCGTCATCCATAAGCACGAGTTTTCCACCAAAATAAATAGCAATGGAAAGTATGGCAACAATCAAAAAATCAGTTAGAGGGTGTGCAAGACCGTATTTCCTATTTGCACGATTCATTTTATGGTAGTGGGCATTGCTTCGAGAAGTGAATTGTTTTTTCATCTGAGCAATACCATTGAATATCTTAATGACTTTAAGTCCAGAAAGTGTTTCGTCAATGTAAACCATGATATCTCCTTGCAGTTCTTGGGTATCTTGGGTTGTTTTCTTTAAACTTTTTCCTATTTTTCCTGTAACGATACCCATAATTGGCAATAATAAGAATACCATTAAGGTCATTTTATAGCTAATTATGACAATACCTGTGAAATAAATCAAAATATAGAGCGGATTTTTTATTATATCGATAAAAGAGCACATGCTTCCTCGTACAATAGAAATATCGGAAGACATTCTTGACATAATATCGCCTTTTCGCTCGTTGGTGAAGAAAAATACTGGTAATTGTAGTATTTTGAAATATGCGATGTTATAGATGTCTCTCGGTACGCCATTGACAATCGGTATAATAAAATAGTTACCCAAATATTCAAAGGAATCCTTTAAAAATGTCACACAAATCAGAAAACCGCAAATGAAAATAAGGGCCATCGATTTGTCCCACTGTTCAATGATAAGTGTCAGGTAATAATTAAGGTACAACAAAAGGGTGTCCTTATTTAAAGCAAATGTTTCCGGTAATTCATGAACTTGTTGAGTGTTGTCAAACAACACGTTCAAGAATGGTATAATGGCTGCAATCATACCAAACGAGAATATCGCTCCTAAAAAGTTGAAGAAGAAGACTAATACAATGTTTTTTTTATAATTTG
>JAEEQV010000376.1:0-2533 GCA_016285445.1 Bacteroidales bacterium | reverse complement strand
AAAATCTTTTGACCTTGTGCCCGATTTTTTCATGGTATGGACGGATACCATTCTCCCACACCACGAAGGATTGTTGTAGAGACGTTGCGCGCAACGTCTCTACGGTGATGATGAAAAAATCACGGAATTGTAGAGATGTCACATTGTGGCGTCTCTATACGAAATTGAACGATAATATGTAGAGACGTGCCATGGCGCGTCTCTACGAAAAATAAGAACAAATGAAAAAAAATACGTTTATGAATACATCTTTCAAAAAATTCATTGTAACCCTAGGCATTGTGTGTTTAGGTTTTGTTCAATCTTTTGCCATAAATCAAATTGATGGTGATTGGGCTGATTATGGTCTAACTTCGGCTTATGATGGCTACTATGTGATTGCCACCGTGCAAGATTTGGAATCATTTAAAACTATGACAAATAATTATTCTGGCACGTATAGTAGTAGTAATGCTGTTTTAACTGCCGATATTATTGTAAACCCTTCGGTGCTTGATGCAAATGGAGAGTTGCGAAGCGATTATGAAACAGCTGTTACAAGAAAATGGACAGGTGGTATGTCAAGTTTTTCTATAAACTATAACTATTCTGGAGTTTTTGATGGAAATAATCATACGATTTCAGGTCTTTATATCAAAAAAACAGCTAATGCTTATTTAGGCCTTTTCGAATATCTGGATGGTGCCACTATAAAAAATCTAAAAATTGAAGACAGCTATATTCAAGGAAAAGCATGCGTTGGGGGAATATGCGGAAGCAGAGCTAGTTCTGCTGTTTTCACTATTAGTAATTGTAGTGTTAATGCCTATATTCTTTCAAATTCTGAAATGGCAGGAGGAATATATGGCGGTTATGCATCAGCTTCTATTATTGAGAACTGTGTTAATAAAGGAACAATTGTTTCAAATGGTGACTATGTCGGGGGAATTTGTTCTCAGTGGTCAGGAACAATTACCAATTGTACCAATCAAGGTACGGTAAGAGGTATGTTAAAAGTTGGTGGTATCGTAGGAAATCAAACTACGGCAGCCATAACATTGTGTTCTAATACTGGAACTGTTTCTGGTAGTCAAAGCGTTGGTGGAATAGCAGGAAACAGTTCTTCACAAATAAATAAATGTTGTAATTTTGGTAAAGTGGAGGGTTTTACCTATATTGGAGGTATTGCTGGTTCTATTTCTGCTGCAATGTCCGATGTTTTTAATGTCGGTTCTGTTTCTGGTGATAATGGTTATGTAGGAGGTTTGGCTGGTTCGGCCGGAAATATTTCGTATGCTTACAATGCTGGTCTTGTTTCTAATAATTCATACTTAACAAACATTGGTGGTTTGTGTGGAAAATGTACTGGAACAATGACAAATTGTTACTATGATTCGAATGTTTGTCCGTTCAAGGCGGTGAACAATGCGACGTATTCTGGTGCCACGGCTAAAACAACAACCCAAATGTGTTCCACGACATTGCTTACAGGTTTTTCATCTTCTATCTGGACAGCAGGTACTACTTCGGTGTCGGGTAGTCTTACGAAAATTGATGATGAATTTGCTACAAAAAACAATGGCCGTTATCCTCGATTGACTGGGATTACAAAATATCCTTATGCAAATATACGATATTACAACACGGGAACAGCTTCGTCTCCAACGTGGGTTGAATATACTCCGATTTATTCAACGGTTGATTTTGCGTCTATGAATAATTCTTCCAAAGTGTTTGTTTTGATGAACGACATTGTGGAGGCAAGTAACATATCGGATGGTACATTGCTTGAAACGCCTGCAGTTGCGTGGACTCCAGTTACACTCTTTAAAGGGAAGCTTTACGGTCGAGGAAAAACTATTTCAGGATTGTGTATGACGTCGGGTACAAACGGAGGCTTGTTTGCCGAAATAAGTGATGCGTCGATTATTGATGTAAATATAGCCAACTGCGTATTTAAAGGAACTTCGTCGGTAGGATCAATTACGGCAACTGCTTCAGGCGAATCGTACATTACGAATTGTAACAACTATTGTGATTTTAATCTATCCACATCGTGTTTAGGAGGAATTTGTGGATCAGTAACTACAGAAAGTAGTTTATTAACAATAACTCGTTGTAATAATTATGGAAATATTTTAGGAAATACTACAAATTGTGGAGGTATTATTGGTGAAGTTACGAATAAAAGTGTATTAAATGTTACGGCTTGTATCAACAATGGAGATATTTCTGGCAATATCGTGGGAGGTATTTTAGGATATGGATATGGAATGTCTTCATCGGAAAAAGGAACGATAACACAATGTATTAATAACGGAACGATATCATCCTCTACGTGTACTAAAGGGACAGGAGGAATTGTAGGATATCAAGTATATTTTTCTCAAGTGACGAATTGTTTAAATACGGGAAAAATTATCAATACAAATGCAGGGGGAACAGGTGGTATTATGGGTGAAGAGTCAAGTGGAAACTATATAAAATATTGCTTAAATTTAGGCTCTATTGCATCTCGTTCTACTTCTGGCGCTATTTGTGGAAAACCAGGTAC
>JAEEQV010000375.1:0-2549 GCA_016285445.1 Bacteroidales bacterium | reverse complement strand
AGATTCCGTTAGAGTTGCGCCAAAAGATTGAAAATGTAGTGCTTAATACGTCCGCCACTGCTTCTGAAGAATTGGTTGAATATGCAAGCACATTAAAGCAAAATGAGACGACGGCTGCCGTCAAACACGACGATTGGCGTGATACTCCCGTTGAACGTCGATTGGCGTATGCCTTAATGAAAGGTTTGCCCGATTATTTGGAGGAAGATTTGGCGGAAGCTCGTGAGAAATATCCGTCGTCGTTGGCTATAATCGAAGGTCCGCTTATGGGAGGAATGGGCGAAGTGGGAACATTATTCGGTCAGGGAAAAATGTTTTTGCCACAAGTGGTGAAAACAGCCCGAACGATGAAAAAAGCCGTTTCGATTCTTGAACCGTTCATTGCCGAGGAAAAACAACAATCGCAGGCGACTTCGGCTGGAAAAATCCTGCTTGCCACGGTAAAAGGCGATGTACACGATATAGGGAAAAATATTGTGGGTGTGGTGCTTGCCTGCAACAATTTCGAAGTGATTGACTTGGGTGTGATGTGTCCGGCTGAACAAATTGTTGATGCCGCAGTGGAACATAACGTTGATTTTATTGGTCTTAGTGGCCTCATTACACCGTCGCTCGAAGAGATGATGAACGTGGCTCGTGAATTGGAAAAACGACACTTAAAAATACCCGTTTTGATAGGCGGGGCAACGACTTCGAAAGTTCACACTGCCATAAAAATGGCACCACTGTATTCTGCTCCTATTGTTCATGTGAGCGATGCCTCGAAAGATGCGGGTATTTGTTCGGCATTGTTGTCAAGCGCACGACAAACGTTTATCGATAACTTAAACGCTGAATATGAACTTATCCGGAAACTCTATCTCAATAGAAAGGTGAACGACATGTTGCCTTTGGAAGATGCTCGGGCAAATAAGTTCAAGTTCGACGTAACGGCGGCAAACATTGTAAAACCGCAATTCATTGGCAACAAGCATATTAAGAATATTCACATAAAGAAACTGCTTCCCTATATTGATTGGTCGTTTTTCTTTCATGCGTGGGGACTGAAAGGCATTGGTTATCCTGCAATCTTACACGATGCGGAAAAAGGCGAGGAGGCACAAAAACTATTCGCCGACGCACAACAGATGTTGCAGAAAATCATGGATGAGAAATTGCTTACTCCGCAAGCGGTTGGTGGTTTTTATCCTGCCCAGTCGGTTGACGAAGATATTTTCGTGTACGAAAACGAATCGTTGCAAAACGTGATAGCAACCTTCCATAATTATCGCCAACAAACCCTGCAACAAAACGGTAATCCCAATCTTTGTCTATCCGATTATATCGCTCCAAAATCCTCGAATACAATAGATTATCTTGGCTTCTTTGCGATAACGGCCGGTCTTGAGGTTGATTCTCTTGCTGAATCGTATAAACAACAAGGCGACGATTATTCTGCAATGTTAGTTCGTTTGCTTGCCGATAGAATAGCCGAAGCATTTGCCGAAAAATTGCATTTTGAAGTGCGTAAACGCTATTGGGCATATTCGCCAAACGAGGAAGAAGATGTTGAGCAGATTCTAAAAACGGCATATCGTGGTCGCAGAATGGCAATTGGCTATGCCGCTTGTCCGAATCACCAACAAAAAGAAAGCATTTTCAAGATTTTGAATGCTACGGAGGAAATTGGCGTTACCCTTACCGAAACGTGTATGATGAGACCTGTTTCTTCAATCTGCGGAATGTTCTTCGCCCACCCCGAACTGCAATATTTTGGCGTGGGTGAAATTGGAGAGGAACAGAAATAACCCGTAACGCCGACAAACACAACTCCCTCCTATTTTGTATTTCAAATTCCAAAGTTCGTATAATCATCTATGATTTCAACCGTTTTGTCTATTATTCAATCTATATAATAATGTAACAAGATGATTTATATACTTTTGTTGCGGTGAGAATTCGTCTATACGTCCTCACGCTTAAAGATGTGTGGTATGAAAAAACGGTTTTTCTATTTTCTTCGGTTACTTGTATTGCTTGCATTAACATGCAAGACAAGTGGGGCATTTGCCGAAACAACTCTCAGCAAAAAATACAATTCTGGTGCAACATATCCTACAATAAATGACGATGCCAAGACCGAAAATACGGGTGGAGACATAGAGAAAAACAAGTACATGATAGAAAAAGATGGTACTGTTGTTGTGATAACAGGTGATTTGACGATAAATGAGACCACAAAGCTAGAAATAAAGGATAACGCACTTGTTATTGTTCAAGGAGATTTGACAATATCAAAAAAATCAGAACTCCATATTAATAATTCAGCTGTGATTATTGTAGAAGGGAATCTAATATTAAAAGATGGCGGGAATGGCAATGCTGCTAAATTACATATTGATCATTCTGCTTGCGTAACAATAAAAAAACAAATTTTAGGTTCGGGAGCTATAAAAATAGATATGCCCGGAGGTGGTCCAGATGGTCCTGCTGGTCCAGGTCCTGGTCCTGGCGCACACAATGGATATTTTGCTGTCTTAGGTTATAATGAAGATGGTACCCAAGGAAGC
>JAEEQV010000374.1:0-2564 GCA_016285445.1 Bacteroidales bacterium | reverse complement strand
CAATGATGATTATTACAAGAAACTCGCTTATAATCAGAACGCTGTGGGCGCGGTGCTTTCGCCGTTTGATAGTTATCTGACTCTCCGTGGTGCCAAAACTCTTGCTGTGCGTATGCAACAGCATCAGAAAAATGCCTTGGCTTTGGCTGAGTTTTTGGAGAGTTCGCCCAAGGTGAAACGTGTGAATTTTCCGCTGTTGAAATCGCATCCGCAGCACGCTCTTGCAGAGGCTCAGTCGTCGGGTTCGAGTGGAATTTTCTCGTTTGAACTCGTTGGTACATTGGACGATGCGCAAAATTTTCTCTCAAAACTCAAACTCTTTGCCACGGCAGAAAGTCTCGGCGGCGTTGAGAGTCTCATCGAGATTCCGGCGATAATGACGCACGCCTCCGTACCCAAGGAAGTCCGCGAACAAAACGGCATTTCTGACACCCTAATCCGCGTTTCGGCAGGCATTGAGGATACCGAAGATTTGATTGAGGATTTCAGGCAGGCGTTGGAGTAATTGACTGATACCAAGATGATTGAAATTACAACAGATTACAGCGACGGTCTCAAACAGGATTTCATCAATCTTAACAAGCATTGGATTGAAAAATATTTCCACTTGGAAGATTGTGATATTGAGACGTTTAGCCACGTTGATGATATTAATGCGCACGGTGGGCGGATATTTTTTGCCGTTGATAAGGGCAGCGGCAAAACCGCCGGCTGCGTAGCATTAATCAACAAAGGTTCAGAAGGTTACGAATTGGCTAAATTGGCTGTTTCGGAAGAATTTCAGGGGCAAGGTATAGGAGATTTGTTGGTTGGCGAACTTCTTCGCCACGTCCGCAAAATCGGCGCAAGACGTGTATTTTTAATTGGAAACACCAAACTAAAAGCATCGATAAATCTCTATAAAAAACACGGATTCAGAGAGATACCGATTGCCGGAAATTCATACGAGCGTTGCGACATTATGATGGAAAAGACATTCTGTATCAGGAAGATACAACCACAAGACCAAAATGTGGTTGCACAAATTGTCAGAAATGCTTTTATAGAATTTTCTGCACCTCTCAAAAATACTGTTTACGACGATTCGCGCACATTCACTATCTATGACACAGTAAATAATTCAGTATCAGATTATTATGTGTACATTGAAGACGATGTGCTACTTGGTGGTTGTGGTTTTTATCCCACCGAAGGTCTTCCGAATGGTTATGCAGAGGTAATTAAATTCTATTTGCGACAAGAATCTCGTGGCAAAGGTATTGGCGGAATACTTTTGAATACAATTATAAACGCCTCTAAATCAAAAGGATACAATCATCTGTATATTGAATCATTTCCTGAATTTTCGTCAGCGGTGGCGATGTATCAAAAATATGGATTCCGTACTATACCACATCGTCTTGGCAATTCGGGACATACGGCGACAAGTATTTTTATGGTCAAAGAATTGACATCATTATCAAACAAACAATTATGAAAAAGATAAAACCGACATTCAAAGAAAATGTTTCAGAAACGCTCCTGATTCCTTTGTATATGCGTGCAAAGGAGGCTGAGGAGAAGAATCTCACAGAAAATCAGATAAAAAGGATTTTCAAGAACATCGACAACAATTTCCCAAATGCCGAAATCCACATTGAGCGAATCAGCAAAGATTTCAGTCAACGCACTGAAACTCAGCAAAGTGTCAGCGCAACCAATGCCACTTTTGCGTGGGGTTGCGACAATCCTTTGGAGATTGAGGATTGGGGCTTGAAGTTGATATTTCAATCCGAGTTCTACTACTTTTCGCAGCACTTTTCGCAAATGTATAAACGCCTCGGTATCAAGGCGTTTATACTGAAATATCTGTCCAAATACCGTCGTTCGATAGGTATTTGGAGTTATCGGAAGGCGGGATGATGGAATATTTGTTTATTTTGCGCAAAATCATTACATTTGCCGAAACAAATGAAACAGATTATGCCTCAAAAAGATAAGAAAGAATTCAACTACCGAGGTTTTCTCGGTAGTTCGTTAGGCTGATTATCGACGATAATCTTTTTCTCTGCGGTCATTCGTTCAAGAATATGGGCAAAAAACTCACGGCGATAATTCTGATGGAAGCCAAGCCGGATGTGGTGATTGGGGCGGTGAAGTGAGGATTTATCAAAAAAAGGCAGAGGATTTCCCCTGCCTTTTTCAATGAATCTGTTTTTTAACGTCCTTCACCGTCGTAGTCCCTGCCGTAACGGTCGCCGCTCAGTGCAAGCAACTGCGGTGTGGATTCAAGTTCAATTACCTGAATTTCAGGCTTTTCATACGGACGTTTAATTTCTGTGTTTTCCATTTTTATGAATTTTATAATTAACTACGAAAAACACTAAAAACACGAAAATCTTTTTTCTTTCGCGGTTTTCGTAGTTGTTTGAATTAATAACTTATTTTAAACGTTTGGTTGCCGATTTTTACAATCACGATCCCGGCGGCGCGGCGGCTGAGGGTTACGGTTTCGCGGGTGGAATGTGTAACGCCTGTTTTGAGCGTGCGACCGGAGATGTCTATCACTGAGTAATCTGTATTGG
>JAEEQV010000373.1:0-2567 GCA_016285445.1 Bacteroidales bacterium | reverse complement strand
GACGCCTCTTGTGTCGATTCCGACGAGTTTAAGAAACCGTAACTCAACAACAGAATTCCCAGAACCAATATCGTATTTCGTAACATTTTTAACATTTCTCTTCTTTTTTTTCCGTAGAGACGCGCCATGGCACGTCTCTACATATACATCTCGTTTAATTTTTATGAGACGCAACGAATTGCGTCTCTACATAATTTTTAATTCTTAATTCTATAAATATTCCATCAATTCCTTGTATAACAAATACATAGAATCAATGTCGGCTTTACATATTTTCTCATTTGGCGTATGTGGAAATTCTTGTGGAGCACCCACAAAACACCAATTCACGGCATACGGAATTTTTTGCAACGAAGCCCCGTCGCTCCCTCCTGCCGTTTCAACCTCACGTTGAATGGCTATATTCTCACGTTTGGCTATATTCAAAATCTTATCGACGTACGTCCTTCGTGGCAAATTGGTGTCTTTCATAGAAACCACGCACCCCTTGCCATACTCTATTCCGTCGGTAATCCAAGTAATGTCGGCTATCAACGCATTGTGAATGTGGTACATTTTGTAAAGATGTCGCCAACAAAATTTCACATTTCCCGCACCTGTCTCCTCGCCTGTCGTAAAGATAATGGCACCATTCTTCATTGTTTGCGCAAGTTTGAGGGCCACGTACACGCCAACACGGTTGTCAAGGAATGGCGATGTGATATATTCGTCATCTTCACGGAAATTCGGCTTATAAGTAAGCAATGTTCCTCGTTTCAATTCTTGTTCACATTCATACACCAGACCGTCTTCGGTGGAACGGGCAGTGCACGAGATTTCTTTTCCGTCAACAATGCCGACAAGTTCCGTTCCCGTCTCACAACGTGGCGAACCGACAGGAATCAACGACTTATCGTATCCAACCATAAAACCAACACTGTCAATGTGCACGACTATGGCAGTTCGGGGCGTTCCAAAAACCAACATGACGCAATCTTGGTAATCCTCGCCTACAATCATCTTTGGTCTATGACGAAACGAAAAACTGTTTTTTTCCACGTATCCAGCAATAAACATTGCCAGCCGACTTTCGTCACTTGATGGTGCAGAAATGCTACACAACTTTTCCAACAATCCGTATTCGCTACTCATTTTTTACCTCGACATTTAATTTTTGCAATGCAAGACAACATTCCTCGGCGAAACTTTTTGCCACGGCACAACGAAAGGCACACGCCTCGTCAAACGTCTGTGACAAGATTTCACACTTATATCGCTTCAAAACATTCATCACTGCACTATTTTGTTCGTATGTAAAATTCAACGTGAAATACGCCATAACGACTTTTTCCACAATTTTTGCCTGTTGCAACGCATCTTTGGTAGCCTCCTTGTATGCTTGCATCAGCCCACCGACGCCAAGCAATATGCCGCCAAAATAGCGAACGACAATCACAACCACATTCGTAACACCAAACGCCTCCAACTGACCTAAAATCGGCTTCCCCGCGGAATTTGACGGTTCTCCATCGTCGGAGCAACGAAACCGTTCGCCTTCGTTTCCCAACTTGTAGGCCCAGCAATGATGTCGAGCCGCATGATGTTCCTTGTGCAAAGCCTCAAGACGCATTTTTGCCTCATCTTCCGTCGTCACAGGATAGGCATAAGCCAGGAATTTGCTCCCCTTGTCCTTGTACAATCCCTCCGATGGTTGCTCTATTGTCTTAAAAGTCTCCGCCATATTCTAAAATCTCTCAAAATTACGAAAACACGGGGTTTGAGGAAATCTTCGGCACGCAAGTTATCAACGTATTGTACACAATAAAACCTATCCCAAAATCAACGACAAGGCGATTCCCAAATACGTACCTACGGCATATCCTACCAAGCCGATAGCCAGTCCGCCGACCAGAACTTTTTTGTTTCCCATAGCCCCAACGACGGGCGGAATAAATGGCGGAGAACAAAGCAATCCTATATTTGCCACTACGAACAAATCTCCTTCAACCTTTGCAAACCGACAAAACAGCAAATGAAGCGTTATGGCGACAATCAACACCAACAATACAAATTCTATCAAAATAATTGCCGATGACTGCAAGGTGTAGAAATTGAACTGCGAAGCCACGACAATGCTGAACATCAGTATCAGAATCATACCCAATTCGAATGTTTTGGGAATTGCACGTATTTGCTTGAAAAATGAGGCGATTATGGCAAATGTCGTTACCGAAAGTATGATAACCATTTCGTTCAACACACCTGTTATGAGAAGGGAAATGCCAACCGCAATGGCAAGAAAAACAACCGACAAACCCAATCCTATAAGCGTTTTTTTGAATGTCTTTGGTTGTAACATTCCTGCGTAATTTTCAACGTCTGTCATCGTTACCTCTACGTCACTTGTCTGGTTTTCTGGTTCTTTGAAAGGAAGCAAACGGCGAAACAAGCGAAATCCACCACCTACAATGAAGACTATCAATGGAAACGTAACAAGCATTTCTATGGTAAGAAGGCTTCTCATTATCCTCGAATCCAAGTGCAAAGCGGTGCCAAGCGCAGCAAAATTCATTGTGCCCCCCGTATAA
>JAEEQV010000372.1:0-2574 GCA_016285445.1 Bacteroidales bacterium | reverse complement strand
TCTTTAACTGAAATTATCCAAATTATCGGACGTTGTACCCGTGATAGCGAAAATAAGACTCATGCACAGTTCACAAATTTGATTGCACAACCCGAAGCGAAGGATGATGAAGTTGTTGTTGCCGTAAATAATATGCTCAAAGCAATAACGGCTTCACTCTTGATGGAACAAGTTCTTGCGCCGCAATGGAATTTTAAGACTAAAGTTTCTGACGATGACGAGGATGAACCGGGAACTATCAAGATAAGAGGCTTTAAGGAACCGACATCTAAGCGTGTTAAGGCGATTGTTGAAACGGATCTTGATGATTTGAAGGCGACCATATTGCAGGATAAGACCATGCAAACGGCTATGCCGGGAGCGTGTGACCCTGAAGTAATCAATAAGGTCATTATCCCAAAAATCATCCGAGCCAAGTATCCTGACTTGAATGATGAAGAGGTTGAAGAACTTCGTGAACAGGTTGTTGTTGATTCCGTAATTCGCAAAGCGACCATCGAAACGGTAAAGGGAGAAGATGGTGTGGATCGTCGCTTTATTCGGATTGCAAAAAAGTTCGTGAATATCGATGACCTTCACATTGACCTTATTGATTCTATAAATCCGTTCCAGGCCGCCTTTGAAGTCCTTTCCAAGTCGGTGACGGCATCCGTACTGAAAATGATTCGTGAGACAATTGAGTCGCCCCGTATTGAAATGACCGACGAAGAAGCCCTTATTCTTTGGCCGAAAGTTCAAGCTTTTGTTAAACAGAACGGAAAAGAACCAAACATTGATTCCATGGATTTTAACGAAAGTCGTTTGGCCCAATGCCTGATTTATTTGCGGAAGAAGAAGAGGGAGCGAGATGGCCAGTGATATTCTTGATTCCATCTTCGCAGATGATCCTGACGGGCTTTTAGATGTAAAGCCTAAGAGTGCGGCTCCAACGGATTATGACCGCCTCATACAGGAGTTGCATGAAATAAATGCGTTCTATGAGTCTCACGGCAAAGAACCTTCTTCGGATAGTGGCGATATTGGTGAGTATCGCTTGGCTAAACGTCTAGAAACATTTAGAAACGGTGCGGTGAAGGACAATCAAGCCGTTTATAATGCCGATATTCATGGTCTGGTTTCAAAACGTTCTAATGAGTCAAATAAGGAAATCGTTCCTGCGAGTATTGATGATATTCTAGCTGGTGATGACTTAGGGCTGTTAGGTGGAGATTCGTCTATATTTGAATTGCGCCCTGCAGTAAAGAAGGCTGTTGACCGAGATGAGGCTGATTTTGTTGCACAAAGAACGCCGTGCAAAGATTTTGCAAAATATGAATCTAATTTTATACGTGTTCAGCAGGATTTGAAGGCTGGCAAAAGAAAGCTTATCGGCTCTAAACTTTCAGATTTGAAAGCGGGTGGATATTACGTTTATAATGGTTTACTGTTCTTTGTTGAAAGTATTGAAATTACGCAACAAGACGGTGTAACGCCCGAAGGCAAGCATATTTACAAGAATGGACGAACTCGCTGTATTTTTGAAAATGGAACTGAAGCTGCACTTCTCAAACGTTCAGTCGAAAAACTTCTCTATTTGAACGGGAAAACTGTAACGGAAAGCAGTGAAGATGTAGCCAATGAAGTTGAAAATACCTTTGGTGGAATAAACGAGAATGACCAGGCTTGCGGTTTTATTTATGTCTGTAAGTCATTGAGTCGTAATCCGAATATTTCTAGCATAGAAAATTTGTATAAAATTGGATTTTGTACGACAACTGTTCAGGAACGCATTAAGAATGCTGAAATGGAGCCGACATATTTGATGGCGCCCGTTAAGCATGTTACGAGTTGGAAATGTTACAACATGAATCCACAAAAGTTTGAACAGTTGATTCATAACTTCTTTGGAGCCTGTTGTTTGAATGTAGATGTATTCGATGAAAAAGGACGCCGTCATGTCCCGAAGGAATGGTTTGTTGTCCCGCTCCCAGTTATAGAACGAACTGTTGAAATGATAATCACGGGGCAAATCGTCAAATATCGCTATGATGCAAAAATACAACAGATAGTGGAACAGTAAAAAATCTTCATTGAATTCCAGAGGACGATGTACATAACATAGTTTTTGCAAGAGCCTCTTGCAAAATTTGCGGTCGAAATTTTCATCCGCGGATTACCAGCCAAAGGTATTGTACCTGCGCTGAAATTGAATTAGTTTTATAAAAAAGAGTTCGAGGTATATCAGAAAATGTATCACGAAAAATGGTATCATAACGCTTTGGTGGAAGGCATTTTTGTAGAATTCGCGGATGAAATTGACGCGATGATTAAAGAACATGTCTGTGAAATTGCAAAGAAACTGATAAAGTTCGGTGACTCTGACGAGAAAATAGCCGCAGCCACGGGACTTTCTTTGGAAGATGTCGTTGTATTTCGCAGTCAGCTCGAAGCTTAATTTCTACAAGTCTCTTTTACACGAAAAATAGCAACCATGGGTTGCTAAATGTATATGTAACTACAGTGTTGCTTGATGACGCTTTGGATGGGGCTGTTTTGACAAGTCACAAGGACGAAGGGGTTAATGAAAAGGTTAAC
>JAEEQV010000371.1:0-2580 GCA_016285445.1 Bacteroidales bacterium | reverse complement strand
GAACCCGATTTCCCGTGGACTGTCCGTATCGGAATTCATACTGGTGCGGTTATTGCAGGAGTGGTTGGAAAGAAAAAGTTCTTGTATGATATATGGGGTGATACGGTGAATGTGGCAAGTAGGATGGAAACGGGGTGCGATGTCGGAAAAATCAATATATCGGGGACGACATATGATTATGTGAAGGATTTTTTCCAATGTACGTATCGGGGGAAAATGCCTGTAAAACATAAAGATGACATAGATATGTATTTCGTTGATAGATTTTTGCCACAATATTCCGAAGACGAAGAGGGGAAAATACCAAATAAAAATTTTAAACTTGCATTGTCAAAATTATAAAACGTTAATTTGATGAAAAAGGTTGTTATTACTACTATAATCGCATTTTTGTCTGTGTATGGTTTCGCACAAATCAATTGGATTCCGTTCGAAAAAGCGATGGAATTGTCGAATCAGGACGGAAAACCCGTGCTCATTGATGTTTATACCGACTGGTGCGGTTGGTGTAAACGGCTTGATGCCACAACGTATCAGGATAGTGCCGTCGTGGCATATATCAATTCTCATTTTTATGCGGTGAAAATGAATGCCGAAGGGCACGAGAAAATCACGTATCGTGACTCGGTTTATACGAACAAGGGAAAAACTCACGATTTGGCTATCAAATTGTTAGGTGGAAAGTTGAGTTACCCGACCACCATTTTTATGGCTGACAAAATGAATGTGATTGCTCCCGTTCCCGGATATATGACTCGCGAATCGATTCAGCCAAATCTGTTCTTTTATGGCGAACGTGTGTATGAGTCGAACAATGTCGGCGAAATTTTTATGAAAGGTTTCAATGCTCCTAAATTTTAACGGTTTATAAATATGCGATTTCAAGAGGTTATTGGTCAGGAGGGGATAAAACGAGATTTGCTGGAAACGGTGGCGTTGAATCGTGTGGCTCACGCATATTTGTTTACTGGTCCCGAAGGTTCGGGAAAGTTGCCGTTGGCACTTGCATACGCTCAATATCTGAACTGCGAACATCCAACCGAAACGGATTCGTGCGGTGAATGTCCGTCGTGTAAGGCGTTTGCTAAATTGCAGCATCCCGATTTGCACTTCGTGTTTCCCATTGTGAAAGATAAGGCAACCGATAAACTGTGTTGCGACGATTATCTTGAGCAATGGCGTGAATTGTTTGAACAAAATCCCTATTTGAGTTTGGAGGCTTGGCAAACGCATATTGGCGTGGAAAACAAGCAGCCGATGATTTATGAGTCGGAGGCGGCGGGCGACGATACGGCTCCACGAATCAAGGGTGTCATTCAAAAACTATCGCTGAGTAATTTCAGTGCTAAATACAAAGTGCTGATTATTTGGATGGCGGAAAAGATGAATGATGTTTGTGCCAACAAGATTCTTAAAATATTGGAGGAGCCAAACCCGAACACCTTGTTTTTGATGATAGCCGAAGACACTCGCTATATGTTGCCGACCATTTTGTCGCGTACGCAGATTGTGCGCATTCCTAAGATTGACGACGCAAGTCTGTCGCAACGAATCAGTTCCGATTTTATGTTGGAAGGCGAGGAATTACAGTCGTTGGTGAAGAATGCCAACGGAAACTATTGTCAGGCATTTAAAATGGCAAGTTTCGGAGACAAGCCATCTCAATATTTTGAATACTTTAAACGAATGATGCGTTCGGCGTGGCAAAAGGACATTATGGACTTGACCGCTTTGGGCGAAGAGTTGGAGGCGTTGGGACGAGAACGGCAAAAGGCGTTTTTGCAATATTGTCTTCGTGAGATTCGTGAGAATTTTATCCGAAATCAGAACATTCCCGAAATTTTGTATATGGATAATCAGGAAAGTGCGTTCTCGAGCAAATTTTGCCCGTTTATCAACGAGCGGAATGTTGCTGATTTCACCAAAGAATTCAATGCGGCACATTATCATATTGTAAGAAATGGTAACCCGAAAATCATTTTCTTTGATATGTTTCTCAAAATAATTGTTTATTTAAAGCGGTAACTTTCGTATTTTTGCTTGAAAACTAATAGAATGGATACAATAAATCTGTCAAATATAAAGAATGATGAATCGGCTCTTTCGTCGGAAGAAGCCGAAAAATATGCTGAAAAAATAAAAAAATCAGCACAACGGAGTGGAAGTGCCAAATTGTACGACTACGACTGGATGCAGCATATTCCTGCACCAGGCGAACCAAGTAAGTTGGTGGAAGTACGATTTAAAAATACTCGTAAGGATTTTTATATGAACGAATCGAATCTGCCGTTGGAAATTGGCGATATTGTCGCTGTGGAGGCGTCTCCTGGACACGATATCGGCATTGTTTCAATGTTGGGCGAATTGGTTGGGGTTCAGATGAAAAAAGCGTATGGCAAGAAAATCCCTGAAAAATTCGGCAAAATTTATCGTAAGGCAAAACCGTCGGATATAGAAAAATGGCGCGAAGCAAAGGCTTTGGAACATAAAACGATGATTCGCGCTCGTCAAATTGCCAAGGATTTGAAACTCAATATGAAGATTGGCGACGTGGAGTTTCAAGGCGATAAAACCAAGGCA
>JAEEQV010000027.1:0-13906 GCA_016285445.1 Bacteroidales bacterium | reverse complement strand
AGGCGTTGAAATTATTGAAGCAGATTCTTTTTGTGGTGACCTAATTGATTCTATCTATATTCCATCAACTGTGTACAAGATGGAAAATGATTGGTATTATGAATATCCTATTTATGAAGAGGGTGTAATTGAACAACCCAAAATTGAATTAAGCCCCAAAAATCCATATTTTCATTTGGAAAAGGGAAAATTGGTTCACAATTATGTTGCAAATGAAAAATCACAAAAAGAATATTCTAAAAAAGTATTGGAATATATAGACTCAAAGACTTTGCGAGATTATTTGAAATCAAAAGATTTGATGTTTACTCCACAAGAAATGATTGTCATTGCAATAAATTCGATAGATAAACGCAATCGTAGAATTGATTGGTTTTTGTATGATTTGGAAGATGCAACCTTTTTGACAAAAATTGATAGATTGTATTTGGAGTATGAAATTAAAAGAATCGAAAACAATTGGCGACAATTAAATACCAGTTGGAAAGATAGATACATTATTGCGTATGGAAGAAATTCTTTCAACGAGGATTGGAAAAGAATAAAGAAATACCCACGCACGTATTTTGTTGGTGATGAAGCAAATACACTTCAAGAAAAGTATAAATACATTGAAGTTAAACAATATTATACAAAAACGAATGAGATAACAGGTCGATATACGTTAGGAAAGTTTGGAGTTGCTGAAGATTGTTTGGCATATATTGATATAAAGATTCCGTCTGCATTGAAAAAGGCAATTAGAGAAGAAAGACATCTCGCAAAAAATAAAAGTGTGGCTTGGGCTTGGGCAATGTTGTCGGAGCGATATATACAACTTCCTCTTCCTTTCAAACGGGGTAATGTTGTCAAATACTTGAATGATGAGGAATTGTACGTTGTTATAGATGTATATCAACCTTCTATTGATAAGATAGACACGTGCGACAGTTTCGATATGTCAGTAGCCGTTGCTCCTATAGAATACAAAGATTTAATACGCAGTCTTGATGGTGCAGAAGTACCACAGGAAGTATGGGATAAACACGACCATTTAAGTATTTTCAGACTTGAAATAGTAGAAGAATAAATAATAATCATTATGGCAAAGTCAATAAAAGTAAACAACTATATAGAGTACCTTCAAGCATTAAAAGATGATAAAAATGCAATACTTGATGTAACGACAAAAGAAGGTTTACAAGAATTAAAAAAATACTGTGAAGTAATATCTAACTATCGTATGGAAAGATATGTTGATGATGCTATTGAATTATTAGGTACTGAAGTTAAACTAATGAAACTTGATAAGTATGGAATTCCACTAAATTATGGAATATTGAAAGGAATTCGTTTGAAAAATTCAGAAGAATATTGGAGCATAGATGTAAATGGTAAAATGACCTACTATTTGTCCATTTCTACTGTAATTTCCAAAAGATATAAACCAATGGTTAAGAGAGTTCCAATGAAACTTAACTATGAATTTTCAGAGGAAGAAAACCATTGCTTTTACGATTTTCTCGACAAACATCTTGAATCTTGTGGTAAATTGGATTATTGCTTAATAATATCAGTAGAAGATGACGAACCATTTTCAACTACCAATTTGCATGTTAAATGCAATATCTGTGGGGAAGAAGAATATTTGACTTCGTTGGATGATACTTTGCACAAATCGGAACAAAACACAAAAGAAATTTGATTTTTTCAAAAAAAAAATCACTACGTAAATAGGTTGCGTTTTTTATACATTACTTTGCATCGAAATTTTTGGCAGGCTCAGAGAAATTCATTCCCTGAATGCTTATACGGTTGGTTAGTTCAATAGATTAGAATGGAACAGTGTAGATGTTCTGATACTATGATGCACAACGCGCTTGGCGAGTGATAATAAAGTTAGATTGAAACACTACGAATGTTCTGACATAGGTTCGACTCCTATGCCAACCACAAGAGAACGCCGAGGTAGAGTATCGCCGTAATCGGGTCTGAAAACCTTGGCGTTTCTCTATTTTGAATTGTTGCCAGAGTGGTCA
Organism: Bacteroidales bacterium; assembly: GCA_016285445.1. Lineage (GTDB taxonomy): Bacteria > Bacteroidota > Bacteroidia > Bacteroidales > UBA1715 > UBA1715. Next base: position 11,888 of record JAEEQV010000027.1, on the reverse strand, counting down.
AATGGACTGGTCTGCAAAACCAGGGGTTAGCGCCTACGTTGGTTCGAATCCAACACAATTCTCAAGAATGTTTTATGTTCTGTTTTCAACAAATTTATGGACCTTGCGTATGGCTGGTGCCTGTACGTCAGACTGAAAATCTTAAGGTCGTGGTTCGATTCCACGAGGGTCCACTTTGTAGGATTAGAATATTTATTATGGAACTAAAGCTAACACATCCAATTAGTTACAAGACGGCGATAACATTATCGTTATTCACTGATATTTGGCCTGCAAATCTATGGTCGGAGGATTTTTATGAGTTTGGCGACACGACTCCGTATTCAGAATGTTGTAATTTTGATTTACCATTCTGTGCAAGACATGAACGTTTGCTTGCCCCCGATGTGATTGACCTTCGTAATTATTTGGCAAATCGGTATGGCTTGTTTGTGCAATATGTTGTATCCCCCAAAAACTTAAAGCGCTTTAGTTTTGAAATCGTGGATAGAAAAGATGGACAACATTTATCAGATAGCCGGCAATTTCCAAACTACTTCAAGTGCTTGGATGCGGGATTGAACGAAGCGTTGAAACACATATTTACAATTAGACTAAACAAAAACGCCAAAAACGAGATACGAAACCGCATAATGTTTATACGGCAGACTATTGAACAGTCTATCATAGCTGATGAGGAGGAATTACGAAAACTGATTGATAGTGAAAATGAGAAAAAAACAGAGCCTCGTCTATCAGTATTTATGAAAAAAAACAGAATTAAAAGATTGGAACGTGGAAGAGCAATGAGTCTCGGAAAATATACGTATTATGTACGATACAATGACGGTTGGTTTGTCGCTCAATGTTCGCAATTGCCTGCCGCCATCACACAAGGTCGTTCGCTTGCCGAAATCGAGGTGAATATGAAAGATGCCATTGCGTTAGTTTTGAAATAAGAAAGGTGCGAGTACGGAGTCGGTTTTGGACGTACTAGATAGTTTCACTGAAGATAATCCGCCGTAACAGCCTTTCTTATTTTTCCAACCTATGTAAATCAAGCAACCTCTTCTTTATTTGCGTACAATTTGCTCAAGTTCTTTTCTAAAATTCGAAACCCGCTCCCGTGGTCGTGTGCTTTTCCATAATTTTCTCCCGAATGATAAGAGCCAATTCGTATATCATACATAATCAACCCTTTATCAAGCATATTCAAGAACTTGGCGAATGATGGTGTATCATATATTTCTGCTTTATTGAACCAAAAATACTCAGTCTTCTTTTTGTCTTTTTTTGTTTCGGCGGTCACGTAAAAAAGATTTTTCAGTTTTTTTCTCATCACTTTCTCCAAATCATCATACGTGTATCCACAGCTACAATCCACAATCTTTTTTGTCTTCAACGAAAACACTGCAATGAATACACTTCGTTTTTTCTTATCGTTAATCAACTGAAACGCATATTTCCCACCATAACTATTTGATTTATTGGCGAACATACTTGTATGCATTTTCTTCAAATTGGGATTATCCTCGTATGGTGTGCCGAACTTTTCCTTGAGATAAGAATTTGCCCCTTTAGGGAAAGAGGGACTTTTGGTGAAAAGTGTGATGTATGATTGGGCAATTTCTCTATGGGATTTTATCTCAAAGCCAAATAAATCGGGTTTGCCAATATTATTTTCAACAACTCCAACATAGTCTTCAAATGTCTTTCCAATGCCTGTATTATTCCGTCTTCTGCTTTTAACAAATCCCATTTTCTTGACCGCACGAAACTTACTGATAATCTTATCTTTATTCGTCATATTGTATTATTTTTTTGATTAATAATTGCATTGAATTTTTTAATTTTAGTTCTTCTTCAGAAAGAAAAAGGTTTTCTAACGGATATTGAACAAACGAGCAAAATGTATATATTTGTTTCAATGTATATTTATGTGGGAATCGTGGACTCTCTATATTCCCAACTTGCCCGTCAGAAATGTCCAAAATATTACTCAACGACAATTGACTAATACCTCGTTCCGTTCTTAAATTCTTAATTTTTTGAATGATTTGCTCTTGAAAATCCGTCTTTTTTGAATCCATAAACGCCCTTATTTTGAGAGTAAAAATACGTATCGAAAAATTTATATATACTCTCATTTTGTGAGTAATATTTTTTTTATATTTGCAGAAACAAGTGACAATAATGTACAATCGTACGATTGATAGTAACTGGAATTTTAAAACTGCTGATACTAAGGAGTTTACGCATTGCTATCATGCATATCCTGCAATGATGATTCCACAGGTGGCACGTACACTTATTGAACAATATGCCCCGAAAGGGAAATGCAAACTGCTATTTGACCCCTATATGGGTAGTGGTACATCGTTGGTTGAAGCGTCACTAAAAGGTATTGAAAGCATCGGTACCGACATCAATCCATTAGCCCGATTGATTTCGGAAGCAAAAACCACACATTTCGACATCTCAAAAATCGAATCATATTTTGCTGAAATACAATTATTTCCATTTGTTTTTTCGATAGAGAAAGTCTTAAAAACTGATTTCTCACGTATTTCAAATTATTTGTTTTGGTATTCCGAAGATGTTCTATTGAAACTATCCTATATCTCGCAGATAATCAATACTTTCGATAAAAGTCAGCAACTTTTTTTCAAAATTGCTCTTTCCGAAGTTGTACGTGAGGTTTCATATACTCGAAATGGAGAATTTAAACGTTTTCGAATGAGCGAAGACAAGATTCGTCAGTTTAATCCTGATGTGTTTGCTCTATTTGAAAACAAAGTTTATCGCAATTTAGAAGGATTAAAGCGTTATAATCAATTAAATACGGCAAAAGCAACGGTTTGTGACTTTAATACTGTATCACATATTCCTGATGAGATTTTGCCAGATAATTCTGTAGATATGATTGTAACGTCACCACCATATGGTGATAGTCATACCACAGTGGCATACGGGCAGTTTTCTCGTTGGGCAAACGAATGGTTTGATTTTCCAAATGCAAAAAATCTCGATAATTTACTCATGGGCGGAAACAAAAAAGCCATTCAACAGTTTGAAACGAAATCAATTAATGACGAATTAGAGGAAATAAAAAGTGCCGATGAAAAGCGTCATTCCGAAGTTATTTCATTTCTTAATGATTATTATACCTCAATATATCATATTGCACCTAAAATAAGAAAAGGTGGACGAGTTTGCTTTGTGGTTGGCAACAGAACGGTGAAAGGCATACAAATCCCCTTAGACTATTTTACCGCTGAAATGTTTGAAAAACAAGGGTTTAACCACGAATGCACTATTGTCCGCGAAATACCAAACAAGCGTATGCCGTCAAAAAACAGTCCAACAAATAAAACAGGTGTTAAAGCGGCCACAATGAGCAACGAATACATCGTGATACTGACAAAAAAACATTAGTCCCCCTAAAAAATCACTACGTAAATAGGTTGCGTTTTTTACACTTTTCTTTGCATTGAAATTTTGACAGGCTCAGAGAAATTCATTCCCTGAATGCTTATACGGTTGGTTAGTTCAATAGATTAGAATGGAACACTGCAGATGTTCTGATACTATGATGCACAACGCGCTTGGCGAGTAATAATAAAGTTAGATTGGAACACTAAGGATGTTCTGACATAGGTTCGACTCCTATACCAACCACAAGAGAACGCCGAGGTAGAGTATCGCCGTAATCGGGTATGAAAACCTTGGCGTTTCTCCATTTTGAATTGTTATTTCACATTCCTAAAACTTGCTTTTCTGTCGAAACCGTTACATACGATTTTTTCATCGTTTGTGCGGTTGTCGGTGATTTCCTTTTCATTGCGCCTGCTAATGTATGAGTAGATGTCGAGATAAACCTGTTCTGGGTTGAGAAAAGATACAAATTTTGAACCATCAAGTATAGGATTTTCTAAAATTGTGCTTTCACAACAATGTGAATCATAACCACATATTTCAAAGTACACGGGAGCGTCGGAGTTCCTTTTTAGATGCAGTTCAACATTCGAGATTCCAAACAACCACTTTTGTTTTCCTGAAAATGGTTGCCATTCGGAACATAAAACTCCATTGTTGTCATAATAAAGAATAACTTCACGCACGTAGTAAGTGTCGCCAGTCCAAAGTATCGCCAAACATTTAGGTTCGTTGAGATAATGAAATGTTTTGCGAATCCAGTTGCCGTGCCTGTCTTTTTGTGGAATACGTTCAAACAGCCAATATGATTTGTATTCATTCATGCCAACACAAGCCTTATAGTACTTGGAATCAATTAGTTTATTATTTCCACGATTATATACCACTTTACGGTCAATTCCCCATTTCCCGACCATAAAATCATAGAAATCCTTTGTTTTACTTGCGATTAACATGTTCTCTCGTTGAAAAATCTCGGCGTGGTTCAAAATGGTACTTGTTTCTTTGTGTCAGTTGCCAATCCGCCGCCGAGATTATAAGGCAAAGGAACATACGTGGTACGCAACCTATTTACGCAGATGAAAAAATCTCTCAAAATCGAAAATAAATTTTGACTACGTAAAAGGTTATGCATATTTGTTGTAAATAATCATTGAAAATTGTACCACCATTCGCATTAAAAAATGTACAAATTCCTATCCATAAAAAAATGGTTCAAAATCGAGTTCGGTAACAAGCAAACCGTCAAATGAGCCATTTTTTATCAATGCAAAGATAAGCGATTGATTTCTATAATGCAAATAAATGGGCTTAATGTTTTTTTTGTCTAATAATTTTCCATTTGTAAAAAACAGGAACTGAGAAAAATATATTGAAGAACTTTTATTCTAACAAAAAAAGGTTCTCGGACTGCCGGTAAGACGAAACTTCTTTTAAAAGTTGTCGGGTGCTAATCCACAAAAACCTTGAGGCAAATATAAGGTATAAATAACTATATTTCAAAATATTATTTTCTTTACATACGTTTTTGATTTTTTTCGTTCCTTTGCATTGCACTTTTGAGTTTCGCAACCGCCCTTTATTAGGGTTTGCAGAAGGCGGATTTGAAGGTGCTTTTTTGTTTTGTATTCAATTTTTTATATTTTTGAACTGTCGAACACGTTTCGGACGTAAAGCAACTGGCGTAAGCATGAAAGCACTCGATTTTTGAATTGGATTTTAGAGTGTGAGTACCGAGTAGATAAAACTTGTTCCTGCTAAAATCCAATTTTTTACAAGCCAACAAATTATAAATTCTTTATTCTTCTTCTGAATGTCTAAAGGCATAGGGGACAATCGGTGCCAATTTCCCTATAATCCGACTGTGGATATCGGCAGTAATGCAGTCATACGAACGACCTTGTTCCTTGGGTAAAGCAGCAGAAAGATTTTTACGGGCTTGTATCCATTTCGTGAATGTTGAGTTCAATTCATTCACACGGGGTATAACAATACTATCGCTGGGGATTAGGTTGGTTTCGCCCATCGCCTTCAAATCGTCAATATCTTCGGGAACAGAACTTTTGGCTATCCAAGCTTTCCATTCCGTATTCGTTATGGTTTTTCCTTTTTGTTGATATGTTTTTCCAAAAAGTATGATATAGCGTTCCACATCCAACTCTGCACGACGATTTCTTGACAAATATTCAAAGTAACCTTCGATTTCCATCGGTTTCATACTATACCATTCCTGCATATACGACACATCGCGCCATAAAACAAAACGAGCATTGTTTAGGTCATGCCATGCTTCATATTCTTTTTGTACCAACGATTTGATGGACGATGGCACCGCATTGATAAATTGACGATAAGACTCGATGGTACGGTAATAATCAATCGATGACGATACATAGCATTCAAAATTCATTTCAAATTGACATCCTGAAGAATATTTTCCAACTATACGTGTGATTTCGTTTAATACAGAATCTTTGGCAATAGAAGGCATTGACACACAGAACGTATCTATGACGGCATTGACAGCCATAGCCCATTGCAACTTGTCTTTTGCATTACCGTTGTGCATTGCAACGTAGTTCATTCGCATAAAATGGTTTGCCAAACGCATTGCCGCAGAGTCACGATGTGTGGGCAAATACATGGCATATTCAGGATCATTTTTTGCTTTTTCAATATAGTCGTAATAATTGATACATCCTTCGATGGAATGTACTTCAGCCAAACCAAGATAGTCACTTACGGAAATAGGACTCTTTGTTGTACAATTTTCGATAATGGCAATGCTGTCTTCTTTAGAAAGTCCTGTAGGGATAATTACAGAATCACATTGTTTTGAATCGGACAAGGAATCGGTATTTTCTATGGTTTGACTATTTTCGGATTTAGACGAGGAACCTCCTCCGCAAGACGCAAAAATCACGCTTGCACAAAACAGTAGTGATGTGATTTTTCGTTTCATAACGTAACAAATTTTAAAATTTACCACTCGAGTTTTAAAAAAACTAAACTTTCTATATAAACTGAACGTTTATTAAAAAGTGGTAAGTTGGTTTACATTAAAAAGGCGACCACGCCATCAACATCCGCCAATATTGCACGTGGAAGCCAACTTACCAAACGTGGCGGCGTTACTTTGAATACAAATAAACAAAAAAATAACGGAAAAATCAAGCAATGTTTTACCAGTTGTAAGAATTAAATGAGTTGGCAACATTTAGACTAATTTGAACGTTAAGTTAGTGGTCGTTAGTCAATAACAATTTTTTAGATTTTAACGTTCGATTTCTTATTGCATAAGCCGTATTTTCTATTTAGAATAAGAAATTCTATTGTTTGCTCCTTTACTGATATAATTACTACGATATAGTTCCTCAATCATTTCCTTTATATCGGTATCAGACCATTTTTCTTTTCCCGAAATAGATTGAATAAAACCTTTCAAAGTTTTTTCGCTTTTGGGGCGTTTCGGCTTTTGTAGTGCATTAAGACTTTTCAATAACTTATCGAATTTCACTTTATCAAGCGACGGAGATTTCTTTTGCGATGGGGTTTCTCCTTTTTGCTTTTCTACAGAAATATCACTCAAACTGACTATTCGTTTTACAAAATTTGGATTGTACTTTTTGTTTAGAGTTGCGATTAAAGGATCGAAACCTTTATCCTTTGACAAAATAAAATGTCGAACATCTTTCTCATTAGCATTTATTCCGAGATAATATGCAATATGAAAATCTAATGCGTTTTTCCCTGTACCCTCAATCTCTATCCAATTAATCTTAACTTTTGTGGATTCCAACACCAATGATTTCGGTATAGAATTTTGAGTGTTCCCAAGAAAGAAGAAATATTCCCCATCTAATTTCACTAAATTCTTTAACCCACCCATATTTTCAAAATCAACATAAACAAAGTCTCTCATAGCACGTAGAATTGATTCTCGTATATACACTATGGCAAATATAAGTTTTTTCGGGGATTGTAGTGCTTTGAACGAAGTCTTTTACAATTCAATCTCAAAGTATTTTGCTCCATCGAAACCATTGTTTAGGTGTTCGCCATTGAAAACATAACCAAGTTGGTTGCTGACGATTTTTGTTTTCCCTAATACACAATCTATATTGCGATGAGAATGTCCATAAATCCAATAATCTATGTCGGAATCAGTTATGAAGTTGCTTAAATCACACGTAAAAACACCATTTATACTACTATTTATAAATTCCTCGGCAACAGCCAATTGCGTTGGGACGTGGTGCGTTACAACTATTTTTATTCGTGCCACACTTTGTTGGACAGCCTGTTTGATAAACGTGACACATTTTTCATTTTCTGCGTTGAATGTATCGGCAGTCAGGCGAAACTGATTACAACGAATACGATAAAAATCGCTTACGCTGTGTTCCGTAACGTACGCATCACACGGATTGATGTGTCCCCAAAGTGTGGAAACAATAATATCAATATCACCGTAATGAATCACGGAATTGTAGTAAAAATGAACATTGGGTTTTATTTCTCCGCAAAATCCATTTTGCAACAATGCAATATCGTAGTATTGATAAAATTCGTGGTTTCCCAAACAGACTATGACGTCTTTGTAATTTTTTGAAGCCCAACTCCAAAACGGATGGGAAAGATACGTGGGAGTGTCAAGATATGTCGAATCTCCAGCAATTATTAGCAAATCCCCCTTGACTTCCAATGGATTTTCTTTTAGAAATTGAGTGTTTTCCTTGAATTCAAGGTGCAAATCGCTTACATATTGTATTTTCATTTTTCAAGAACAAAAAGGTCATTCAACAAATCAAAATACTCACTTATCATTATTGGGTTGACGCCCAATGATTGTGGTAACACCTTGGGATTTTCATTGTTTAGGTTATTCATTTCCCAAACAAAGGCTTGATACGTTTCATAGATTGTTTGCGTTACAACAACACTTTCGTTCACCTTACCTGTAGCAAGTAAATTGAATACATCTCTGCGATGCTTTTTTATATCGTTATCGTCAACCTGTTCTCCATTTTCCTTGTCGATTTTTAGATTCAAATATGCACGCATTTTCATACAAATCAAGGCATATTCATCTGCCATTCGCAGTCCTTCACGCATTTCGCTATGTTGCACAACAAATTGATACAAATCGTCATCCATAATTATGGCAGAAAGACTGTACATACAATCTTCGGCGGTTAATGGCTCAATTTTGTTTGTCGGTTCTTTGAGAAAGTCCGACTGACGTGACAGCAATTCAATTTGCCAAGGATAGTTTTTTTGTACAGGGCGATTAAAACGATAGAGAGCATATATTTTCTCACCGACTTTGTTTTCTCGTTTGCTTATTGTGTAACCTGCGTTTCTAATGAATTGCCAAAAATTTTTTATAAACTCTGTCGTGAGATTCTCAACTATTACAATCAAGTCTATATCTTTTGTGACATGTCGTGTGCGACCAGTATCAGCCAAACTCACATCGCAGGCTGTTCCACCGATAATGATGAAATTATCGGAAAATCTGCTCATCGCTTTCTTGAATAATTCGTATCCTGTTACCATATTTTTTCAATCATTGATAGTACTTCTTTTTTTATTCTTGGGTCGTCATTGTCTTGTAAACTCAATACTAACGAGATTTTATCCACCGTATTTTCATTTGTCGCAATTGGTGGATATTGCCAAACTTCCAATCTATAATTACCTTCAATCGGATTAAGATTTTTAAAATCATTTTTATGCGATTTTAAATAATTCGTATCAATCGCATAGGTTACTATTTCATCGTCATTTATCATAGTATATCTTGACAAAGCACTGATATTTGACAATAAAAGATTTGGAGCTTTAACGTCATCACAATAGTAGATAGATTTTATGGGATTGATAAAATATCGATTTGCTAAATCATACAATTCATTATTTGGCAATGAGAAATTTATGCGATTGAATCGTAACGCATCTTTTTCAATCTCACACAAACCTAAATCAACAAGTACCGTTATGGCACGAGTAATGGTTGTGTAAAGTAGTGGCGTGCGTTCTGCAATTTCCGTTGCCGTGAATCCGTTTAATTTCATTTTTTGCAAATGAAACAACAGCAAATATTGTGCTGTTGCAGTTAGCGTTGAATGATGTGCCGTGTCCTTTACCTTTGTATTGATAAAAAGATTGGGAAGGAACACATAGTTATTATTCACAATAAAATAAACGTTTTTGTCGAACAAGCGAACTCGTTGATAATAAGGAATTTCGTCGAATACAAAAACGACGGGCATACCAAAACTTTTACTTGTACAATCAGCAAGATATTTCAATTGTTTTGGAGTATAGGTTTGTTCTACCGTTTGTTTTAGTAAAAGAAAAGAAATGTCTTTATACAAGGTTTTCCCAACTTCAAAACATGTCCAAACATCAATTGGAATACCATCACGACGCAGTTCCTTCTTTGGAATGACTTCTATTTGTAATGCCTTGTTGAATATCTGCACATTCATATTTTCATCATTTTGCACTATTTTCAATATATATGAAAACGATGCAAAAATAAGATGTTTTTTACAAAAACAAAAAAATGTGCACTACTTTCGTCATCGTTTTATACCAGTCCATCTTCTTCTGTTCTTACATCCGCCTTCCCGAATCCATTTGTCGATTTCTGCTTTATTGAACTGAAGTGTTTTCCCTCGTTTGGAGTAAGGAATCTCTTTCCTGTTTACCCAGCCATAAATTGTTTGAATAGCGGGATGTTCAGGCAGGTATTCCGATAGTGTTTGAACCGAAAACCATTCGTTTTGTCCCAATTTGTTTGCACGGTCTAATGATTCTTTTAATTCCTGAATCGACTTCTGTAACAAGTTAATAGATTTTGTGTGTTGGGTTTGATTATGCAACAACACGTTGATACCTTGTGGCATTGTTTCAAATGAAAATTTCATATTGCATCTATTTTTTAGTTTATTACTAACCACTTTACGTGATACAACTTCTTTTGAAGTTGCATTGCAAACATAGAATACGGAAGATACGGAGATTTTCCGTCCCTAAAAAAGATAGAAATCATTTTCGTTGATTATCAATAACTTGTCGTTTGCTATTGATTTTTAGGAGAAGGAAGATACGGAAACTAAGGTAAAAGATTCTTGTTTTTAAGTAACTCATCTTTTAATTTAGAAAACTCTTTCTTCTTGTTCGCCTCAAATTTTGTGGCTTTTTGGCAATCCTTTAAGGTATATCCCTTGAATGAGTCGTTTGTTATTATTGACACAACTGCCTTGTCTCCCCAATCTTTCCCATAAACAAGAGATAATAAGTAAATCGTATATAGTAAGGAGTTGGTTTTTCCTTTTTGATTCAATGATGAGAAATCTTGTTTTTGAATACAACCGAAAAATGTTTCTTCGTTCATTCCTTCTAATAAATATCCTGTAGCATATTTCAATTGATTTTCTTTCTCAATATATTTCCATAAATCATAGATTTTTTTTGCAGCTTCATTTGGGAGATATTCTTTGGGGTGCGTTTCACCTTTTACTTCTGGAAAAACTTGTTCGATTTTTGTCTTTAATAATCTACACGTACTTGTATATACCTTAGACATTTTATACCAATTAAGCATTTGTGAAATAGGCTCCACATAATCATTACAGGTATCACAGAGTGTTTTAAAAACAGACAACGCTTCTTCGTTTGTCCCAAAAAGTTTTTCGATAATTGGTAAAGAATGTATTTCAAATGGATACATCTTTTCTAATTGTTCCATAATGTCATGTACATCCGTCCAATAAATTTTATCCGAGAGTTTGTTGTAAGATTTCAACCAATTGACAAGACATTTATAGAAAATTTCTAATTCAATGGGAGTTACACCATTATTCTGGGCTTGGTATCGTTCATTAAACGTGTTCCATAGCGTCTGTATCATATTTGAAACATTCTTGATGTCGTCTTCCTCCCAATTGATTGGTTGAGTTAAATGATATTTTGCTACAAATTCCGTTAATGTCATAACTATTTATGAGAAATACTCTATTCAATCTGCTTTCGTCTATAATTCTTTAAAATCCCATCCAAACATAATAGAATTTCATCTAAATCTTATCTATTTTCATAAAAATCGTATTGAATTTCATCCAAATCTTATCTGTTTTCATAAAAATCAATACGGTTTATTTGGATTTTCATCATTCAGTGTTCCAATGCACTCTTATTTGCATTTTGAAACCTACCTACAAAATGAAATAGAAATTAAACTGATGATTTATAGGTATGAGGTCAGAAAAAACAACGATATATTTTGGTGATTTTTATTTTGTTTCTATCTTTGTGAGTGTCAACTCGTTAAGTTTTCAGGTGGTGAAAAAAGAAAACTGAAAGCTTAAGAGTGCAATAGATTGATTTTCAATGAAATACACGAATAATGTAAAGGGGTTCATAATCATGAGGTCGGCGGATCATGCCCGCCTCTCGCTACGAAA
>JAEEQV010000370.1:0-2600 GCA_016285445.1 Bacteroidales bacterium | reverse complement strand
GCGTTCTTTCTCGCTGAAAATCTTGGACTTCCAATAACTCCCGTGATGATTCACGGCGCGGGCGACGCCTTCCCGAAAGGCGAACTCATCATCCGCCGAGGCTCAATCACAATGCGCATATTGCCAACCGTACAACGTGACGACAGTCAGTTGTTTGCCGATAGTGCCCTGAAAACTTCACGCAATTTTAGAAGTCAGTTTATGAAAGATTTTGCCTCGTTTGTCGCCGAAGTTCGCACCGTCGATTACTGCAAAAACATTGTCCTCCGCAATTATATCTACAAGGGTTACGATGTTTGGAAGTCTGTAAAAAAATCTTTAAATAGCTTTATTTATCAACCTGAAAACTACCGCAATCTTCATCAAGTTTTTTTTGATAATTGTGATTATGGTGCAACGGCGTTTTTAGTTGCGTTGATGAATGCCGATGTACAGGTTATAGCCAAGGATGCAACAGAGTTTATCGATGTTGCACGTAATTGCAGGGAAGTGCCAGAAAATCTGAGGTATGAGGATTATGCTTCTTAGCTACAAGGTTGGTATTTCCAATGGTGTGGTCGTAGTGGTTTTGTGTTAGATTGTCGTAATAACGTATTCGTTATTACGACAATCCCTAATCAACTCAAACTTCTTGTCCCATTGCAATTGGGATACGTCGAGCAGCTCCAAAATTCTTTTCCTGAATTAACGCCCTTTTTGCACACTCGTTTAATCATTGGTTTGCCGCATTTGGGACATTGTGGGGCATCGGCTTTGACACTTTGTTCGGCACGGTATGCAAGTCGCTCTGCTGTTAATGCTTCTGTAAAGCCACCTTCTTCGCGGAATGTTTCCAACTGATTGGTTATCTGCTTTTTGAGCATCATTATCAGACGATTGCAGAGTATTAGCAGACAATTTGCCTCAATAATGGAATCGTTGGAACACAGCCACTCGTCAAATTTGTGTTTCTGAGTCAGAATATGACTGCAACTCTGATGCTGTACGTCGTCTTTGTATGCGGGGCGGTCGAGACGGATGTAGGCAATTTTTTTGTATTCGTCGGATTGTACTGACCACGGTGCCTGTTCGTGGATCATCAGCCAATTGATATAGTCGTTGGCTAATTCGGCTAAACTTGCCCGCGCAACATCGGTGAGTTTCATTTCGGTTTCTATGGAGGTGGAATGACGCGAATTGCCCTCCGCTATGTTGGCAGGAACAGAACGTGCCGCCTGTGTCATTTGGTCGTATTGACGTCCGCAAGGGTCGTTGGTGCGGTTGAGATGACGGCGACAAAAATCCTGCGTGGTGAGTTGTATCACATTTGCCAACACCCACGTATCCAACCAATAATATCCGAAATTTGTTACTTCCATTGTCGCATTTTTTTTCACTGCAAATATAGTGTTTTTTGAGGAATTACAAATGAAAATATACTTTTTGATTTTCTCCCAGCGTTCTATAATTGCAAGTTTGTTTTACAAATAATCGTTGGATATTATGGAAGAAGAATTGGAAAAACAAAATTTGGAGGCGCAGGAAGAGGAGGAGGCCACGGAGGTCGATTGGTGGTCGCCAAAGGACGGATGCTTTGAACGTATCGAGGAAGTCAAACAGCCCGTGCCTGGTGCGGTGCAGCCGCCAAAATGGAATGGCCCTGAGAGTAGCAAACCATTTGTGGAAATTACCGCCGACTATCTCAAAAAGTCAACCAAAATCAAAGATTGGCTGTTAGTTTTCATTGTCCTTATAAGTGTCGGATTGTTTTTCAATATTATTAATTTGATGGACTTGGCTACGTGGGCAAGCAAACACTTAGTTCCGTGGATGAGTGCTATTTACATAGCGATTGTAGTGTTTGTCAACGGTTATTCGATATATGCGTTTAGAGAGCGCAAGCCCGACGCTGTATTTATGTCCAAGACGTATGTTGCTTCTATTTTCGGGAACAATCTGTTGTTCTATTTATTGGATGGTTCTAATAAACTTGGTGTTGTCGGACATAATGCAGGCGGTATTGTTATTGCGTCGTTGGTTTATAATGCAGGTTTGTTCTTGTTCCTGTGTTTGTCGGATCAGGTTTCGTTGGTCATTCCTGAAAGTTATCGAAAGGTCTCAACTTTCAACTATGCCGTTGTCGCATTGTTAGTTGTGGTTGCTTGTGTCACTTACTTGGTCGGTTAATCCTAATAATTCACAAACACAATATAAACCCCGTCCGCACTGATACTTACGACATCTTCTGTCGCCTCGTTGAGCGTGCCCATCCACAGGGCGTCGAAGTCATAGAGGGGATATTTTAATCCTGACGACGTGAATCCGTGCGCCTTCCAATTGAAGATGGAGATTTGAGTGCCGGGGCGGACGGCGAAATCGGTTGAGCCACTGCAAATTACAAACATTCCGTGGTCGGTGTAGATGCGGACGTCGAGCCCCATTTTGTAGTATTCGGTCAGGAGACTGATGTTGCCGATTGTGTGGTCTTCGCGGCGGCCTGTCGCGCCAACGATGGCGATGCGCTTGAAGCCGTGGTCGCGGGCGTAGATAACGTTTTTGGTCTGGTCGTTGGTGTCCTGGTCGGGAATTACAACCACGCGGTCGGCGTATTGGCGGCGTAT
>JAEEQV010000369.1:0-2608 GCA_016285445.1 Bacteroidales bacterium | reverse complement strand
TTTAAATATTCTGAATATGAAAGAACATTCTGTGGCTTCGTTGACGGTATATATGCCTATAGTTATTTCTCTTTGGAAAGCAACGAATTTTGACAATTCTGTGTTGTTAGAATGGTCAACTGCTTCCGAAGAAAACAATGATTATTTCACCGTAGAACGTTCATTCAACGGTGTGTCGTGGGTTGCAATCGGCAAAGTCAATGGTGCGGGAACAACTACTGTAGAAAATTTCTACTCGTTTGAAGATAAAGAACCAGTAGAAGGTATTTCATACTATCGCCTCAAACAAACAGATTTCAACGGCGAATATTCTTATTCAAGCGTAAAATGTATCAATCGTCCTAAAAAACCGAATGATAGTTTTGTAGTTTACACCAACCATGAGGCAAATGCATTCATTGTTGAAGGTGAGGTTATTGCCGCTTGTCCAATCGAAGTTTATAGCACTACGGGGGCGAGAGTCTATAATGTTTCGTTCAACACGATAAGCGTTAACAAAGTGCTTATCAATGTGAAAGATTTACCTGCCGGTTCCTATTTCGTAAAAATCTGCAACGGTAGCAAGGCCGTGATTAAAAACTGGTAATTCTCCAATTAAACACAGATGATTGTAGCGCTGTCGTTTTACGGCAGCCGTAGATATGTTGGTTGCCTGTTACATCGTGGCATTCGTATATCATCAATAATTAGTAGGGCTGTCGTATTACGGCAGTCGTGGATATATTATAAAAAGGCTGCCACAGTGTGACAGCCCTACGGTAATCAGAAACGAGGACGTTTCTTATTAATATTCTTTCAAATATTCTAAAACCTGATTTACAATATTCTCAGCCGTATAACCAAATTTTTCGTCAAGAACGGTATAAGGAGCCGAGAATCCAAAATGATCCAATCCCCAGATTCTTCCTTTTGGACCGACTAATCCTTGCATATTGATTGACAATCCAGCAGTTACACCGTAAACGGGTTTATTTGACGGAATAACTTTTTCTTGATATTCCTTTGGTTGGTCACGGAACAAACCTTCCGACGGAGCAGATACAACTTGTACCGAAAGATTGTGGGTGTTCTCAAGTATTTGAGCAGCATCGTAAATCGTGCTTACTTCGGAACCATTTGCCACCAAAACGACATCAATATCTTTTTTCGGCTCATTTATAATATACGCGCCAAATTTGGCATTTTGAGCGTCTGCATATCGTGTAGAACCTTGTTTTGCAGGCAAATCCTTCACATTTTGTCGAGAGAAAATCAAACCCGTCGGACGATCGTTTGTCTTCATTGCAAGTTCCCAGCAAACGGTAGCTTCTTGACCGTCGGCAGGACGAAGAACGACAAAACTGCGTTTACCACTATGGTTGTACACGTGTTCCATCAAGCGAATCTGAGCTTCTTGCTCGATTGGCTGATGCGTAGGACCATCCTCGCCCACACGGAATGCATCGTGTGTCCATACATATTTCACTGGCAGTTCCATAAGAGCAGACATACGCATTGCCGGTTTCATATAGTCGGAAAATACGAAGAATGTTCCACATGCAGTGAAAAATCCACCATGAAGAACGATTCCGTTCATAATCGAAGCCATTGTCAACTCTGCCACGCCTGCTTCAAGGAATTTCCCTGAAAAATCACCTTTGACAATATCCTGAGTTTTTTTCAAGAATCCGTCCGTGTTGTCGCTATTTGACAAGTCGGCAGACGAACAAATCATATTGTCGAGATTTTCAGCCAAGAAACCAAGCACGTTTTTCGAAGCAACGCGAGTTGCCGCATTTTCCTTTTGTTCTATGGTTGAGAAATCCATGTTCGTTGGAAGCTCACCCGATAAATATTGTGCGAATTTCTTTGCCAATTTAGGATTTTGTTTTTCCCAATTTGCTTGCTCTTCTTTACGTTTTTGAGCAGCTTGGGCTTTTTCCGCATTGACTTTTTTCCAGAAATCTTTCACATCATCAAATACAGCAAACGGATCATCGGGATTTCCTCCAAGATTGAGGATTGTTTTTTCGACAGAAGCACCCGCTTTGCTGACAGGCTGACCGTGAGTAGATGTTTTTCCCTCAAAAGAATTGCCTTCAGCATCGAGCAACCCTTTCCCCATAATTGTTTTTCCAATAATCAAGGATGGCTTGTCGGTCTTTTCGTTTGCCCAACGGAGCGCCTTACGAATCTCGTCGTGATCGTTACCATTGATAGTAATGACTCTCCAACCCCACGATTCGTATTTTTTTGCGGTATCTTCACTCGAAACGGCATCGGTATGCGTAGAAAGCTGAATGTCGTTTGAGTCAAAAAACATGATAAGATTATCCAATCCAAGATGACCAGCAATACGTCCGGCACCTTGCGAGATTTCTTCCTGAATACCACCATCGGAGATGAACGCATAGATTTTATGTTGCATCCAGTCGCCAAAACGATGACGAAGGAATTTCTCAGCAATAGCGGCACCTACGGCCATCGTATGTCCTTGTCCGAGCGGACCAGACGTGTTCTCAATACCAATTGCAGGATTTACTTCGGGGTGTCCCGCAGTAATGCTTCCCCATTGACGGAAATTTTTCAAATCATCAATCGACAACGAGCCAACCATAGCCAAGGTTGC
>JAEEQV010000026.1:0-13963 GCA_016285445.1 Bacteroidales bacterium | reverse complement strand
TGTTTGGCAATGAACCCCGACAAAGTTCCTGCAGGAAAACTGTCAATCTCTACGTCAAACCGTAACTTCGTTGGTCGTCAAGGACCAGGTGCAAGAACTGTTTTGGCTTCTCCGCTCGTTGTTGCCGCAAGTGCAATCACTGGTGTAATTACTGACCCTCGTAAAATTTAAGATTATGGCAAAACAAAAATTCAATATAATCAAATCAACGTGTATTCCTGTTGCCATCGACAACTGCAATACCGACTTAATTATTCCTGCCCGCTATCTGGCAAGCACCACACGCGACCCGAAGTTCTTCGGCGATGCGTTTATGCACGATTTGCGTTACGATGCTAACGGAAAACCTATCGCTGATTTTGTGATGAATCAACCTGATTTCTCGGAAGCACCGCGCGAAGGTGTCCACGAAATTATTGTTGGTGGTCAAAACTGGGGTTCTGGTTCAAGCCGTGAACACGCTGCGTGGGCAATTGCAGGCTATGGCGTTCGTGTTGTGATTTCGTCGAGTTTCGCCGATATTCACAGAAATAATTTGTTGAACTGCTTTGTGTTGCCAGTTGTGGTTTCTCAAAAGTTCCAACAAGAATTGTTCGACTCAATCGCAAAAGATCCGAAAACAATCGTGACAGTTGACGTTCCGAATCAAACCGTTACAAACGAAGCGACAGGACACAGCGAAAAGTTCGAGATAAACGGCTACAAGAAACATTGTCTTGTAAATGCTCTTGACGATATAGATTATTTGTTGAGCGTGCAGGATAAAACCGTTGCTTACGAACAAGCAAGAAAAAAATAAAATTGGATAAACAAAAATTAAGGGATTACAAAGAATCCCTTAATTTTTAATTCTTAATTTAATTCTTCCCTCCCTCAAACTCATACGTTTCCACAACGCCCATCCCGTGCGAGTTCACATAACTTTTTTGTGACACAAAACGAAGAGTTAACACACCGTCTTTATTTGGTGTAATTTCGCACGAATACTCACTATCATCAGAAACGGGCAAACCTATGGTAGTAACGTCAATACCATCTTCATCTTTTGTAACACTTTCATACACGTGACCACAGAATCCATCACCATTTTGCGTGCTTACCACCGACATTGCCTGCGTGGTAAATAAAAGACCACCATTACTTGCATAGTACACACTTACGGATTTTATATTATCACCATTCTTTCGCACATCCAACTTGGTGAGGTTTCTTTCCGACATTTCATTGCCATTCCTTTCTGAAGTGTATGTCAGATAACCAGTATAAATCCCACAATACGGAGTTCGCACATCGTCATCTTCCTTTTTACAACCGAAGAACAACATTGAAGAAACCAAAACACTCAAAACCAAAATCTTTTTCATATTCGTAAATTTTTAAATTGAACACACCACAAATATAGAATTATTTCATTTGCCTGCAAAAAATGTTGGCATAGAAGATTAAACAATTATCTTTGCAAAGATAAAATTTACGGATATGATAAAACCAATTATTGCATACGGAAATCCAGTGTTACGCAAAGTTGCTGGCGATATTGACAAAGATTATCCAAATCTTACGGAACTGATTGAAACGATGTTTGAAACAATGTATGCCTCCGACGGTGTGGGACTCGCGGCACCGCAGATTGGTCTTTCTATTCGTCTTTTTGTGATAGACGCAAATCCTTTTGTAGAAGACTACCCCGAAGCAAAAGGTTTCAAAAAAGTATTCATCAATCCACACGTTATTGAAGAAACTGGCGACGAATGGATTTTTAACGAAGGATGTCTGAGTTTTCCTGGCATTCACGAAGATGTTTCCAGAAAATCAAATGTAAAAATCACGTATCTTGACGAGAATTTCGTAAAACATACCGACACATTTTCTGGCGTTTGCGCTCGCGTTGTTCAACATGAATACGACCATCTCGACGGGAAATGTTTCATCGACCATTTAAATCCGCTCAAACGCCGCTTGTTGAGTGGGAAACTGAATAATATAGCCAAAGGAAAAGTTAACACGAAGTATAAAATTAAATTTTTTAAACCATAGAGAAGACCACTAACCAATGACATTTTTTAAAGCCGCCGTGTCCGACATACGAAATGCAATGTTGGCACGAAATCCGTGTGTATGCGTCACCACCGCATTCATTTTCGGAATAATCATCCATCGTTTTGTTCCCTTCATCACGTCGATTCATATATGGACGATAATACTCGTTGCTTCGGCATTCGTATGCATAACCTTGGCAAACGTGTGTAAAAAACTGCACATCCACTTGTTATTGTGCTATTTCTGCATTGCAGGATACGTTTGTTCCGCCCTGCATCAGCAACAATATGCTATCATTCCACAATCCGACATTGTGGTTGGGAAAATCATCAGCAACAACGAAGAAAAGGCCAAAACATACAAGGTTCTTATTGAAACCCTTGAAAAAACACCTTGCAAAGCAGTAGTTTACATAAAAAAAGACAGCAACTCACAATCGTTGCGTTATGGCGACATCATTTCGCTTAAAAACACATTCCGAATGATTGAAAATAACGATAGTGCCTCGTTTGACTACAAATCGTTTCTTGCCAACCAATATATATATTCTCAAGCGTACGTCACTGCCACGCAATGGAAACGAGTCGACCACCAAAGTAGCGTGACATCTTATTGTATGCAGTTTCGTAAAAAAGCACTCAACACGTTGGAAGCCATAGGATTGTCAGAAAAAAATCACAGACTTATAGCAGCTCTTGCTTTTGGCGATAAATCGCTACTCGACGATGATACGAAAAAAGAGTTTCAAACCGCGGGAGCCATGCATATTCTTGCTGTTTCGGGTTTGCACGTCGGCATAATCAACGGATTATTACTGTTTGCGTTTGGCTTTATTCGTAATCGTAAACTTTTGTGGCTCAAATTATTGTGATGCATTTCGGGAATTTGGGCGTATGCCTGCATCACGGGAATGAGTCCGTCGGTACAACGGGCATCGATTATGTGTACGATGGTTTCAATTGCCCTACTTTTAAAACGGCGCTGTAGCACGTACAACACGCTTGCAGCGGCGGCTTTCTTCTCGCTGTTTCTGTCACCTAACGATTTATTTTCCATAGGATTCCAATTGTCGTATGCCGCCGTGCTGATCATTGTGTACTTCGGAACGCTCATACAAAACCTTTTCCATCCCGAAACGCCAATCGGAACGTATATGTGGGGAATCATAGCCGTATCTGTCGCAGTGCAGATAGGCACAATGCCGCTCACGCTGTATTATTTCGGAATAGTTCCAACATACAGCCTGCTGACCAACATTCTAGTGATACCCTTGTCGTTCGTCATACTGACGTTGACAATACTTGTGTTGGCGACAAGTTTGGTTCCATTAATTTCGAGCGCGTTAGTCACAATTCTCAATTTTTCCACTACCTATTTGCAAGATGCGATTGCCGACATCAATAGTTTCCCCCATCCGCAAATCAACATACAAATCTCGTTAGTGCAGTCCCTGTGGTTTTATGCCATTTTGAGCATAATAATTTTCGGAATTGAAACGAGGAAGAGACAAAAAGCGCAGCTGCAGTTGACGGAGGTGTAAAAAAAAGCCTCTTGCGAAAATCACAAGAGGCTTCTTAGGTAGCGGGAGCCAGACTCGAACTGACGACCTTTAGGTTATGAGCCTAACGAGCTACCAACTGCTCTATCCCGCGGTATATCTTTTAATGAACTTTCGTTTTTCAACGGGGCAAAAGTACAAAATCTGAGTAAAAAGTCAAGTGTTTTTCTCAGAAATTTAATAATATCTTTTTTTTCTATTATCTTTGTCGCTATAATGCAAAGTATATGAGCGATACAAATCAAGAATTTGACATAGTTAAAAAGATGTGTTTCAACATCTTTGAAAAAAAATATGATGATTACGGCACTGCATGGAGAATAATGCGACCAGAGTCGTTGACGGACCAAATTTTTATCAAGGCAAGCCGTATTCGCAGTATTGAGGAAAAAGGAATTGCCAAAGTTGCCGAAGGTATTGTGCCTGAATTTATTGCAATTGTCAATTATGGTATCATGGCATTAATCCAACTTGAACTGAAAGGAACCGACGCTCCCATCGACTTGCCCAAGGACATGGCCGTGGCTCTTTACAACAAGTATTATGATTCCACAAAAGAGCTTATGACTAACAAAAATCACGATTACGGCGAAGCATGGCGTTCCATGCGTGTGAGTTCGTTTACCGATGTGATTTTGCAGAAATTACACAGAACTAAGCAAATAGAAGATAATAAGGGAGTTACACAAATTTCCGAAGGCGTTGACGCCAATTATCAAGATATGATAAACTATTCCATTTTTGCATTAATCAAATTAGTTGTAGAAAAATAATTATGGACAAGAGACGAATTTTATTCTTTATCGGTTTAATCGCAATGTTTGCGTCACTCTCGTTGTTTGCAAACTTCGGCGCTTTTGAAGACGCTTCGTGGACAAAACTTTGGGTACTCGTCGCTATGATTTTGAGCGCTTCGGTTGGTTTAGCCCTCGTTTTCAATCCTGAACAAATCTGGTTGAACGTATGCCGATATTTCTCGGGAATACTATTCGTTTTTTCCGGTTTCGTAAAAGCCGACGACCCGCTTGGCTCGAAATACAAATTCATTGACTATTTCGAAGCATGGGGAATCGACGACATATTCGCACCAACAGCATTGACATTTGGCATTATTTTGAGTACCATTGAACTCCTCGTGGGATTGGCGTTGTTATTCAAACTGTTTCCTAAATGGTCTTCGCTGGGGGCTTTGATTTTTATGATATTCTTTACACCCATCACACTGTATTTGGCATTACAGCAAAACATTTCGGGTAAAGAGTTGGTTCACGACTGTGGTTGCTTTGGCGACGCGCTGGTATTGACCAACTGGCAGACATTCGTAAAGAATCTCGTCATTTTAATTCCTGTCGTACTCACGTTTATTTTCCACAAACGTTTCACCGACTTGATTTCAAACAAAAAGTCAATAGTAATCCTTTCGGTGCTGACGGTAATGATTGTAGGTCTTTCCGTTCATGCGCTTCGCCACTTGCCACCGATTGATTTCCGTCCGTACAAGATTGGCGTAACGTTGCTCGGTGAAAAATGTAGCGACATACAGCGAACAAGCAACGTGAAGACATATCAATATGCCGATTTCAAAAATCTGCAAACAGGTGAACATCAAGAGTTTGACATAGTAAACAATTATCCCGACTACACCATTTGGGAATACAACCCCGATGTACCGATTCGCATTGTGGAAGAAAAATTGGACGTTCCGCAAAATGACAGTCTGCAAAACACTTATATTGTTGACAATATGATGTTTATGACGGGTAGCGACGATGCTACATGCGACATTATTACCGACACGTCATACGTATTTATGGCTATTCATTACGATTTGCTCCAGTCAAATCCGAAAAACCAGTCCAAAGTAAATGCTGTGTATGAATTTGCTCAAAAACAAGGATATGCGTTCTACGGAGCCACCTCAAGTTTGGAAGACGTCATTGCAAAATATTCAGAGGATTATGGAGCAACATATCCTTTCGTTTCAGCCGATGATATTCTGCTCAAGACTATCGTTCGTTCCAATCCAGGACTTGTGTTGATGAAAAACGGAAAAATCATCGACAAGTGGCATCACAATGATATTCCAACGATTGAGGATTTACAGAAAATTTGCAAGTAAGTTTTGTAATAGTATTCAAAACCTTTTGCAAAAACTAACTGACACGTCTTGTTACCTATTTGTTACTGAAAACAAAGGGAGTAGAAGGTTTTTATAAGAATAATAACTATTTATCAACATCGCAATTTCCACTCGTTTTTCCTTGTATATTTGTGCATCAAAAATTTTTGAAATATGATATACTTCTTTGAAGACAAACAGCACAAAATCCTTGCTGTACAGTCTGATTCAGCTTTTGACGAAAAAACGACAGAAAAACTTTCGTGGTTGTTTGGCAATGCTCACATCATCAATGCGCAAACTCTTGATGGCAAATTCATTGGTCCTCGCCGTGAAATGATTACGCCTTGGAGTACCAATGCGGTTGAAATCACCCAAAATATGGGCATTTCGGGCATCAAACGTATAGAGGAATACGTTCCACAAACCGAAAATAGCGCGTTCGACCCTATGTTGCAACGCAAATACGAAGGTTTGAACCAAGACATTTTCACGGTCAACCACCAACCAGACCCGATTATCTTCATTGAAGATTTGAACGAATACAATAAAAAAGAAGGGTTGGCTCTCAACGAAAATGAGATTGCATACCTTGAAGGATTGGCAAAGAAACTTGGCAGAAAACTTACCGACAGCGAGGTATTCGGATTCTCACAAGTAAACTCCGAGCACTGCCGTCACAAAATTTTTGGTGGCAGTTTCGTCATCGACGGCAAGGAAAAACCATTTTCGTTGTTCAAAATGATTAAACAAACGACGGAACAGAATCCGAATCGTGTTGTTTCTGCATACAAAGACAATTGTGCCTTTATCCAAGGTCCTATGATTGAACAATTTGCTCCAGAAACGCAGAACAAGCCTGATTATTTCACCATAAAAGATTACGAATCGGTAATTTCATTGAAAGCCGAAACGCACAACTTCCCTACAACGGTGGAACCATTCAACGGTGCTGCTACGGGAACAGGCGGTGAAATTCGTGACAGAATTGCGGGCGGAAAGGCAGCTTATCCGATTGCAGGAACAGCCGTGTATATGACTTCATATACTCGCTTGAACAATCCTGAACGTATTTGGGAAAATGCCACAAAACCTCGTCCATGGCTATATCAGACGCCAAAAGACATTCTTATAAAGGCATCGAACGGTGCGAGCGATTTCGGTAACAAATTCGGTCAGCCGCTGATTTGCGGTAGTGTTTTGACGTTCGAACATTTTGAAAACCAAAAGAAATACGGTTTCGACAAGGTTATCATGATGGCGGGCGGCGTTGGCTACGCAAAGAAAAACGATAGTTTGAAAGACACACCTGAGGTTGGCGACAAAGTTGTGCTGCTTGGTGGCGACAACTACCGAATTGGTATGGGCGGTGGCGCAGTTTCGTCGGTAGCAACAGGCGAATACAACAATGCAATTGAGTTGAACGCCATTCAGCGAAGCAACCCTGAAATGCAGAAACGTGCCTACAATGCCATCCGTGCGTTGGGCGAAATGGACGTGAATCCAGTTGTTTCCATCCACGACCACGGAGCAGGCGGTCACTTGAACTGTCTTTCGGAACTGGTTGAAGAAACAGGTGGAACCATACATATAAATAAATTGCCTATTGGCGACCCTACCCTTTCGGCTAAGGAAATCGTCGGAAACGAGTCGCAGGAACGTATGGGATTGGTGATGAAACAGGAAAATGTTGACTTGCTTTCGCAAATCGCAAGCCGTGAACGTGCTCCAATGTACGTAATCGGTGAAGCAACTGGTACTCATCAATTTACGATTGTGAACGACAAAACAGGCGAAAAACCAATCGACTTGCAAATGGACGATATGATTGGCAATCCGCCAAAAACTATTATGAAAGATTCCACAGTTGAAGAGACTTTCAAGCCATTGAACGTAAATAAAGAAAATATTTACGAATATCTTAACCAAGTGCTTCAACTTGAATCAGTTGCGTGCAAGGATTATTTGACAAACAAAGTTGACCGTTCGGTAACTGGTAAAATCGCCACGCAACAATGTACAGGCGAATTGCAATTGCCATTGAACGATTGCGGTGTTGTTGCAATTGATTATCAAGGTAAAAAAGGTATTGCAACTTCAATCGGTCACGCACCAGCAGTTGGTTTGATTTCGCCAGAAAATGGTTCAATCATGTCTATTGCAGAAGCATTGACGAACGTTGTCCTTACTCCGATTGAAGGCGGTTTGAAAGGTATTTCATTGAGTGCGAACTGGATGTGGCCTTGTAAAAATGCTGGCGAAGACGCTCGTTTATATCGTGCCGTGCAAGCAGCAAGCGATTTCGCAAAAGCATTGCAAATCAACATTCCAACAGGAAAAGACTCATTGTCGATGACACAAAAGTACAAAGACGGTGATTCTGTGTATTCGCCTGGAACAGTGATAATCTCAACGGTTGGAGAAGTTCAAGATATTCGTAAGACAGTTACTCCATTTATTAAACCGGACGAAGATGCTGTTTTAGTGTATGTTGATTTCGGTAAATCAGGACAAAAACTTGGTGGTTCCGCATTGGCACAAGTTGTAAACGGACTTGGCTCCGAAACGCCTACGGTAACTGATCCTGCTTACTTTGCAAAGGCATTCAACGCGGTACAAAAACTTGTAGCCGAAGGTAAAGTTCTTGCTGGACACGATGTTTCTGCCGGTGGTTTAATCACTTGTTTGTTGGAGATGAATTTTGCCAACGCAAAAGGCGGTATGGCAGTTTGTTTGGATTATTTCAACAACGACAACGATGTTGAAGTGTTCTTCAACGAAAACCCTGCCCTTGTTCTACAAGTTGCCCCTGAAACTGTTGAAGAACTACAAGCCGAGGGCATTTCATGCTTCGCATTTGGTAGTTATAAAAGTAACAACGAAAATATTCTTGCGGCTTGGGTAGCAGATTCAATCCAAAACGGCATTTACGAATTCGACATCAACGAATGGCGCAGAACTTGGTACAAGACATCGTACTTGCTTGACTGTGAACAAAGTGGCGCGGTTAAAGCAAAAGAACGTTTTGAATCATTTGACAAATCGCCTTTGAAATTCGCATTTCCAAAGAATTTCAGCGGACAAACAACTCCGTATGGCATTGATTTACACCGTAAAACAAAAACAGGTGTTCGTGCCGCCATCATTCGTGAAAAAGGTGTGAATGGCGACCGCGAAATGGCGTGGTGTATGCACGCAGCGGGTTTCGACGTAAAAGACGTACACATGACCGACCTCATCACTGGTCGCGAAGATTTGACCGATGTGAATTTCATCGTATTTGTCGGCGGATTCTCGAACTCCGACGTACTTGGTTCTGCAAAAGGTTGGGCTGGCGCATTCCTTTACAACGAAAAGGCGAAACAATCACTTGACAATTTCTTCGCACGCAAAGACACAATGAGTTTGGGCGTTTGCAACGGCTGTCAGTTAATGATAGAATTGGGATTGATAAATCCGACCGATGCCGAAAAGCCACACATGGAACACAACGATTCACATAAATTTGAATCAGGTTTCTTGGGCGTAACTATCCAACAAAGTCCGAGCATCATGCTTAAATCTTTGGAGAACAGTTCTTTAGGTATTTGGATTGCACACGGTGAAGGAAAATTCAAATTCCCGTACGACAAATCAAAATACAACATTGCTTTGAAGTACAATTACAGCACATATCCTGCAAATCCAAACGGTTCGGACTGGGATACGGCAGGTATCACGTCGAACGACGGCCGTCATTTAGCAATGATGCCACACCTTGAACGTGCGTTGTATCCTTGGAACTGGGCATATTATCCACAAGACCGCAAAAACGACGTGGTTACGCCGTGGATTGAAGCATTCGTGAATGCACGAAAATGGATAGAAAAGAATAAATAACAAGTACTAACCAGAGTTAAGAACTACATGTTCTTAACTCTTTTTTTATTATAACAATTGAAAACATCAATCATTGTAGCCATATCAGACAACAATGTCATCGGGAAAGACAATGCCTTGCTTTGGCACTTGTCTGCCGATATGCAGTTTTTTAAGCGAACTACGACGGGACATCATATCATAATGGGACGGAAAACGTTCGAGTCGCTTGGAAACAGACTGCTTCCCAACCGTACATCTATTGTCATTTCAAGAAATGCCGACTATCAGCTTCCCGAAGGAGGAATTTTGGCAGCATCGATTGAAGATGCCATTGCAAAAGTGAAAAACGAGACGGAGGCATTTTTCATTGGAGGAGAACAAATTTACAAATCTGCTCTGCCATTCGTTGATACTCTGTACATTACACGAGTTCATCACACGTTTGAAGGTGATGCATTTTTTCCCGAAATTGACCAGAATGAATGGGAAAAAGTGTCAAGCGAGTCGCACCAAGCCGACGAAAAGAACGAATTTGACTATACTTTTGAAGTTTATACACGAAAATAAATGAACATATTGGTCGTTTTTCCATCGGGTTTAGAAGCAAAAAACTTTGAATGTGACTCAAAGCACACGATTGACGTGCTTGTTTCTGGCATAGGTGGATTTTCCACAATTTATTCACTTACAAAATATTGCACGGAACACCGCCCCGATTTCATCATTCACGCTGGCATTTGTGGCTCATTTGACGAAACGTTGCAATTAGGCGAGGTCACCAATGTGATGATAGACTATTTTGCCGATTTCGGCATTTTTGAAAACGAGAAATGGAAAACTGGCTTTGAAATGGGCCTTCTGAGTTCACACAAAACGCCCTTTACCGAAGGAAAACTCGTCGCTCCGAACAATGATTTTGCCGATTTTCCCAAAGTGGTAGCAGTAACCTCGCAGACAATCACGACAACAAATGCACAAAAAAAAATGTTACTCCACAAGTTCCAACCAAGTATTGAAACAATGGAAGGAGCATTTGTCCACTATGTTTGCATAAAAGAAGAAATACCTTTTGTACATTTGCGAGCAGTTTCAAATTACGTTGGCGAACGAGACAAGTCAAAATGGGATATGAATCAATCAATTCAAAATCTTCATTTAAGCATACAACAAGTTATACAATCATTTGACTAACAGAATTTTATGATTTTAGATTTCTTCAAACGCATACTGAACCTCTTTTTAAAAATTCTTTTCTTTAAAAGAAGATTACCCATTTTGCACTACAATCGTCACAAAGAAGAAGCCGACAAATTATCCGTTTGTTTTGCAATCACCGTTTGCGACGAGTACGAAGAACTCCGAAATCTATTAAATGCAATCATTCCTTACGTTTGTGAGAATGACGAGATTCTCATTCAAGGAGATGAAGGCAACACTACCGATAAAGTAAAAGAAGTGATTGCCGAATACAGCAATTCTATCTCCAAATTTGTCGAATTTCCGTTGAATCACAATTTTGGTGCTTACAAAAGTCAGTTGGCAAAGCACACAAACTGCAAATACATTTTTCAGATTGACGCCGATGAAATCCCCCATCCATATTTAATGCGCCACATTCACCGCATTATTTATAACAACAATCTCGATTTGATTCGAATGGCACGAATCAATATTATGATTGAAAACGACGAAAAATTTATCTTATGGGAAGATTTCAAGGATCACAAAATTCTTGAACGTCTGAATTTCCCTGATTATCAACGCCGTATATATAGAAATACCGAATCAATTTCGTGGACTCAGACCATTCACGAGAAGATAATAGGATTCAAGACAAACGCCTATTTGCCAGCATCAGAGAAATACTGTCTGTTGCACTGCAAACACTGGAAAAAACAGATTGAACGCGACAATCAGATTTTTAACGTATATCGCAAAAAAATTCCCCAAAACGTATTGATAGACCTTTCGGTGTTGAAAAATATCAACTGCGGATTGGGACAAGTCGCATACAATTACGGGAAATACTTAAAAGAAAACGAGATAAACGATTTCAGCATTTACCTTCTTCTCCCCAAACAGTATTTTGGAGAATTTGGCAACCATGTACATTACATTGAAAGTAAAAAAATTTATCGCAGCTTCCCTCGCCTACTGCCACACATTGACGTTTGGCACTCGATTCACCAATTGAGCAGTTTTCAACCGCCTCATTCCGTACTGAATCTGCTCACGATTCATGATTTAAACTTTATTTATGAGAAACATGGTAAAAAGGCCGAGAAATACTTGAAAAAGATTTTAAGCGAAATTCGCTATGCCAACAAAATCACAGCTATTTCACAATACACACAAAACGACATCCATCGCATTATTCGCAACGATCTTGATATTGAAGTAATTTACAATGGTGTGGAAAAACTAAATGCGAAAGATGAAATACATCCTTCATTTCCAATTGACGAAACGAAACCATTTTTATTTACCATTGGAGAAATCAAGCCAAAGAAAAATTTCCATGTGCTTCTTGACGCTATGAAACTTATGCCAGAATACAATCTGTATCTGGCGGGCAAAGACGACACGCCATACGCAAACGAAATAAAACAGAGAATTATCAACGAAAACATTTCTAACGTATTTGTAACAAGCACGATTAGACAACAAGAAAAGATTTGGTTCTACAATCATTGCTACGCATTTGTATTTCCTTCGCTTTTCGAGGGTTTTGGTTTGCCTATCATCGAAGCCCTTTCGTTTGGGAAACCAGTCATTTCATCGCAAGAAACTTCGCTTAAAGAAATTGGTAGTGACAAAGTATTCTTTCTTGACAACTTTGAGGCAGAACACATTGCAAATGTTATCAAAACGAAAAGCCAATATTTCTATGAACATCCCGAACTTGCACAAAGAGATATTGAATACGCCAATTCTTTCTCGTACCGAAAACACATGGAACGCTATATTGAGATTTATAGAGAAATGCTATGCGATGCACGACAGAAATAATATAAAAGATGAAAAAAGTTTCTATTATTATTCCATGTTTTAATCACGCTGAATTTCTTGCCGAAACATTAAATTCTGTTTTGTCCCAAACCTATAAAAACTGGGAGTGCATGCATCGTTGTAAACGACGGTTCCACAGATAATACCGAAGAAATTGTTTCAAACTATTGCCGCAAAGACGAGAGAATCAAGTATGTAAGCCAACGAAATATGGGTGTCTCTGCCGCTCGGAACAGAGGAATACAAGAATCGGACGGATATTTCATTTTACCTTTAGATGGAGATGATATTATTGACTCGACATATATAGAAAAAGCCGTGTGCTATTTTGAAGAAAATCCACAGACAACACTTGTGTATTGTAAAGCGGATTTTTTCGGAGCAGAAAACGGTCCCTGGAATTTGCCAGAATATGACTACGAATCTTTCATCTGGAACAATTGTATTTTCTCATCTGCTATTTATAAAAAAAACGATTATAACAGCACCCACGGATATAACACCAACATGGTCAAAGGACTTGAAGACTGGGATTTTTTGCTTTCATTGCTCAATAAGAATAGTCTCGTTTATAGAATCGACGAGATTTTGTTCCATTACAGAATAAAAACACAGTCACGGACAATCAACGCAAATAAGAATTTTGACTTTCTATTAAGACAAATTGTTTTAAATCATCAAGACATTTATTCTCCATATACTTGCGATATCATACAAATGCACAATGAGATGAAGCAAGCAAAAGAAACGATAAAACGATTAGAAAATTCTCACGCATATCGCTTTGGATGCTTCTTTTTAAAACCAAAATATTGGTGGAAAAACATGTTTCGAAAGAAATAACTTAAACGTTATTTGAGTCTTAACGTTCCATTTTTTATATCCTTTCTACGGCGGTTACGAATTTGATTCCACAATTTAATTGGGTTCGTATGCCAATAGCCCATCGTGCAGTTGATTCTATCAAAACTTTTTCCATATTTTCTCGCAATTTTCCGTACTTGTACGTAATACGATTCATCGTAAGAATTTCCAGGCGAAACATGATACACATCGGCGGGAATTACCAGAACTTTTTCGGACTGCTGACGACTCAACAAACAAAATTCTACGGCATACATATGCCACGAGTCGCAAATCATTGATTTGAAACGATTTATATATTTCGGTTCGTTTTTTATGATGAAAAGACATTCGTCAACAGTTTCACACTCTGTTGCTTGCGAAATCCTATTTTCACAAACGGGAGTTTTATCTTTTCCATGAAATATATTGCTGATAAAATCACGTCCTTTCACACCAGCCACACCCACAACGCCAAAATCACCAATAGCATCCAACTGATTATAGATAGTCCGTAATTCCTGTGTATTAAG
>JAEEQV010000368.1:0-2616 GCA_016285445.1 Bacteroidales bacterium | reverse complement strand
TCCCTTAAAATCAGCAATTTTTCCACGGAATGTAATATTATTTGCGATATAAAGACCATTGCAGTCATACGATATTCCTTCTCCTTTGCTTGAAGTAAGAATAATGTTTTCTGCGGCAACAACAGTTCCTTTATTAACAAATTTTGAATTACTATAATCTCCACTTGATGGGTAAACATAAAAATTCTTACATTGTATTTCCATTCCTTCAGGAATAACATATTCAGCATTTTCGTCAGAATTCATTCTAAGAGTTACATCACCATTGTTGTCAACAGGTATATTATATTCAACAAAAGGACCGCCATTTACACTCTTTTTTATAGTATAATTTTGAGGATACGCCACCATACTTTCATCATACACAAGCATAAATGGTTCAGAATAAGCACTATAGCCATTATTTTTTATGACTTTTACTCTAAACTGCTTATTACCACCAAACGTTTCAGGTGAAGCTGGAGTATATGTAGGAATATAACTTTTCAAATCTGATAACTCAGCCGTTTTGTCAACAGTAAGAATGTCAGTTATTTCACCAGCATCGGCCTCCCAATCCTTGTCACCATCAAGATATTGAATAACATATCGAGCAACATCACCATTACTCTCATATAAAACATCAAAGTTAAAGTCAATACGTTGTCTTACTTGAACAGCATCGGTATTTCGTATAGTCATATCAGTTGACCCGCCTATGGGGTTATCAAACTTACCCGTTGAACTGATTACATATTGTACACCGTTTGCAGTTGTTACTGTGTTTCCTTCGAACCTACTTGTTGCAGTTCCGTTAACTTCCTTAGCTGCCGCTTTATCTCTTGTTGTTAATTTACTCTTATCAATAGCCAACGAGTTTACAATATCGTTAAGCGATTCCCAACTCAAACTATTGCAGTTATTAAACATTTCAGAGATATTCGTTACGTTTCGTAAATCTGCCGTTCCCAAATTAATAGAAGTAAGAGATGTACACCCCTTAAAAAATTGTTGCATCGATGTCACCTCACTAAAGTCCCATCCTGATAAATCTATGGATTGTAACTTTAAAACATCCGTTCCTATTTGAAAAAGCTGATAGGTTCTACCGACTAATTTAGGTTTTATTTTATCATCTACCAATGTTGCATCATTACTATCATCGCCATCATCAACCCAATAACGCACATCGTAACCCGAATATTGGTCTCCAGTACTATACGCATACACTATATATGGATATTGAGGATCTATGTTATTGGTGGTAGCCGTTTTCGTTGCTTCATTAGGCCAATCAACCCATTCTTTATCATACGAAACAGACAAACACGTTTTTTTTACATAATTTCCACTTGCTATGACAGCTCTTCCTTCCGACATTGGAACTCTCGCAAAGGAACGAATATATTTGGAATTTGCGTCGGTATTTTTAACGGGACACAAAGAAGAAATTTTTCCTTTTAAATACTTAAAATTATAGGAATTATTCCCCTTCCAATTATTTCCCTCATTTACAGGATATAAAAGTTTCGCTTGCCCACAACAAAACAAGACACCAAAACACAAAAATACAGACAACAAAACCTTGCAGCAACTCATTATTGCCGTCATTCGTCTCATTTCGCGTCCATATTTGAGCAGAGTAATCATCCCTTGTTCGTATAGATTTAACCCACAAAAATATATTTTTTATAGATGAAATGCACATTTTTATAGATAAAAATGCATCATTTCAGAAAAATAAAAAGTGGAATTCCTCTCGTTGGTCGGGAAATAAAGATTTTATTGAAAATATCGTGATGTTTGTTGTAGGCTGCCATAATATGACAGCCCTACATTGCATTACGGGAATGGTGGGTACGATACGTTTTAATTCCGTGATGAAACACGTAGAGACGCGATTAATCGCGTCTCTACAGGTTCCCAAAATTATCTACAATGAATAGTGTGGCGAATTATTCCACAATATATTGCAACTGACCGTCCACAACATTCAGTTTAAGAGGGCCGTAGTACAATGTTCTTGTTGCTCCGTGACTTTTCCTCGGTGCATACACCAATATGTCGGAATAGGTAAATTCACCGTTGTAGTCGGTTTGTTTCAGACGGAAGTACAGAATCTCTGCTGTTGGTTTTGCGTCCCAACGATACTCGTATTCCGACGTTTGCGAGGTTGTTCCCGCTCCGTGAATGTAGTCTATCGCAATAAATTCTTCACCATTCTCCGAAAATTCCAAGGTGAAATAATCATTCTCAACTTCGCTTGCAGTCACCCAATTGAAGGTGTAACCATATTCCGTTGCCGTGGCAGTGAATGAGGTGAGTTCGATGGGAAGGATGGCAGAAATAGATTCGCTTTGTTCCGCAATTAATGCCGCTTGAATTCCTATTTCAATCAATTCTCTTATGTTAATTGTCGTTTCCAAATTCTCAATTTCCTGCTCCATAGCTTCTTTAACAGCTTTTTTAAATTGGCCATAAGCATCATATCCAAATATGCTAAAGATACCTTCTATAAAACCGCCGAATAAAGAAGTTCCACTATCTTTTAGCCATTTACTAAATGCTTTATTTGATCCGCTTGCTAAATATGCTTCATATTCCTCAGGGTATGTAACTTGCAAGTATTCTTCTATA
>JAEEQV010000367.1:0-2623 GCA_016285445.1 Bacteroidales bacterium | reverse complement strand
CCACGGAGTACGCGGGGCAGAGAAAATCTTCGGCTTATAGCCTTATTGTGATTTGTCTTTCAGGTGCAAATATAGCGATATATTTTGTAACTGGAAAAAATAATATAAAAAAATGGAAAAAATTATCGGACTTGATTTGGGTACTAATTCTATTGGATTGGCTGTCAGGGATTTTGATAACACTGTGCCAATCACTGAGCAAATAGAATTAGTGGGTACAAATATATTTCCTTCCGGCGTTGGCAAAGACAAGTCGGGCGAATTTTCGTATGCCACAGCGCGAACCAAAAAGAGAACCGTGCGCAGAATGTATCAAGCACGTAAATATAGACTTTGGGCTACATTGGAACTCCTTATTAATAATAATTGTTGTCCGCTTTCGATTGACGACCTCGACAAATGGAGAAAATATGACACCCAAAACGGCTTAAAACGTGAATACCCAATTAATGCCGTAAAATTTGAACAATGGGTTCGTTGTGATTTTGGTGATGGCATCGAAACCAATCCTTACAAACTCCGCTACGAACTGATGAACCGTCAATTTGATTTGAACGACGAAACAGAGCGTATGAAACTCGGTCGCGCTCTTTATCATATTGCACAACGTCGCGGTTTCAAAAGCAGCAAGGGAGAAACTATTTCTGATAAAGACGACGACAAAGTTGTGGAAAAAGATGACGTTGATGTGTCGGATATGATGAAAAAGTCGGAAGAAAAAACATCTTCCAACTTGGTAAAATATATGACCGACAACAATTTGCCCACCGTTGGCTGGGCGTTTTATCGTCTAATATCCGACGGAATACGTGTGCGCAACAGCGATTATAAAGCAGTGCGTTCGCAGTACAAAGACGAAATCAAGAAGATTTTTGAATTTCAAAATCAACTTGATACCGACAGTGATTTTTACAAGCATCTTGTAAGCGAGAAAAAAAGTGAAGGAACTATTTTTTACAAACGTCCTCTGCGCTCGCCAAAAGGTCTCGTTGGCAAATGCACCCTCGAACCCGGCAAGGATAGATGTCCCGTAAGCCATCCCGATTTTGAAAAATTCAGGGCGTGGTGTTTTATCAATACTATCAAATTTGGTCAGGATTGCCAGCAAGAATTGACAATAGAGCAGAAAAAGAAACTTTTCGACGACTTATTTATGCCCTCAGTATCAGCAAACTCTAAGTCAAATATAAAATCAGATTTCAAATTTGAAAAAATCAGGCAATGGATTACCCAAGAAACCCACATTACTCTTGATTACAAGGAGAAAACAATCAACTACAAAGACCGTACAAGCGTTTCGGGCTGTCCTGTGTCCGCGAGATTGAAAAAACTTCTCGGCGACAATTGGCAGTCTTGGAAATATGAAACGACATTCAAGAAAAAGAACGGCGAAACAAAACACGCTTGTTACGATGCCTACGACTTGTGGCACGTATGTTTTTCGTTTGACGATGTGGAGTATGTGGAAGAATTTGCCAAAAACAAATTGAACTTCAACGACGACCAGACAAAACTACTCGTAAAAGTTTTTGGCGCAATCAAACAAGGATACGCAATGTTGAGTTTGAAGGCGATTAGGAATATAAACAGATTCCTTGAAAAGGGTTATTTGTACTCTTATTCGGCATTGATGGCAAAACTCCCTGAAATTTTTGGCGAGGAGAGATGGGCTGAAAACGAAAATAAAATAGTTTCGCTTTTGCAAAATGCAAATGACGTAAACAGAAAGCAAAAGACAATTAATTATATTGTCAACTCATTGATTGCCAACTATAAATCGTTAGAGCCAAACGAGCAATTTGCACGTAAAAACACCGACTATGTTTTGTCAGAAAGCGACAAAAACGACGTGTTTGCAATGGCACAAAAAACTTTCGGCGAAAAAAGTTGGCAAAGCAAGCCCGCCGAAGAACGCAACGAAATAATCGCCACAGCAGAGAAACTCTATCAAGAGTTTTTTGCCTCATCAGACCGCGACTATTACAAACTGCCCAAACTTGCCGAAGCGTTGGCAGAGTGCATCAAAAAGGAATACGATTTTATCGACCCAAAACAGTTGAAAAAAATTTATCATCCGTCGATGATTGAAGTTTATGCTCCCGCAAAAGAGCAAACAATCGAAGATGGCAGAGTGATGAAACTTTTGGGTAGTCCTGTTATTGGTGCTCTCAAAAATCCAATGGCAATGCGTGTACTACATTCGTTGCGCCGTATGATAAATAAGTTGCTGACCACCAACGATGAAAACGGCAATCCAATTATTGATGAAAACACACGTGTTGTGGTAGAAACGGCACGCGACCTCAATGATGCCAATATGCGTTGGGCAATAGAAACATATCAACGCGAAAGGGAAAACGAAAACAAGAAATTCGCTGAAATAATCAATGAATTTCTACCCAATCGAGAAGTTTCTGACGAGGACAAAAACCGTATGAGGCTTTTTATGGAGCAATTGAAAACACCTGAAAATCAAAAAGAAAAACAGAACTTTGAGCGTTACAAAAAAGACGTTACGAAATACAGACTTTGGATGGAGCAAGGCGGCTTTTGTATCTACACCGGCAAACCGATTAAGATCACCAAGCTATGTGCCGAAAACGCCTTTGACATCGAGCATACA
>JAEEQV010000366.1:0-2624 GCA_016285445.1 Bacteroidales bacterium | reverse complement strand
ATAACGACAAGTATTCCCGTGATTCTCAAGGCGGTAATCACGTCAAGCGAGAAAAGCACAAACGCCTCGTCGCCCATAGTCGCCACAAACGTTGCAAACAGTGTTCCCAACGACACCAAGTTATGCGAAAACAAGGTTACGACCGTGTACGTCCCCAAGCATCCGGGCAATACGCCAAACGCCACGCCCATAGCGACTTGCCACCAACCACGTTTTTTGATTTTTGCACAAAAAACACCGCTGGTGCGAACATTGATATATTCAATAAAAAGCATCATAGCCAACACGAAAAACGTGATTGACAATGAATTTTTTAATATCGAGAAAATGGCAACACTCATTATTTAAACATAAAAAAAAGTCGTACTCTTATGAAATACGACTTTTATTGAATCCTTGTATTTTCTATACCAAGAAAGCAGAACTCATCGATTCGTTCTTGAAAATCTTTTCGATTGAGTTTGCAAAATATTGTGCACACGACAAAACGGTGATTTTGCTTGGCATTTTTTCGTGTGGAATCGTGTCGGTAACCAACAATTCTTGGATAGCGCTCTTCTCGATTCTGTCGAATGCAGGACCAGAGCAAACGGCGTGTGTACTCAAAGCACGAACAGAAGCAGCACCGTTTTCCTTGCAAAGATTTGCCGCCATTGTGATTGTACCAGCCGTATCAATCATATCATCAACAATAATGACATTCTTTCCTTCAACGTCGCCAATCATTTGCATACTGTCAACCACATTCGCCTTGGTACGTTCCTTGTGACAAATAGCAATGTCAGCATTCAAGATGCGAGCGTATGCCTTTGCACGTTTCGTACCACCCATGTCGGGAGCAACGATGCAAAGATTTTCAATCTTCATATTTTGAATGTATGGGATGAAAATTGAGGAGCCGAACAAGTGGTCAACAGGAATATCGAAGAAACCTTGAATCTGACCAGCGTGCAAGTCCATTGTCACAACACGGTCAACGCCACTTTTTTGCAACAAGTTGGCCATCAATTTTGCACCAATCGAAATACGTGATTTCTCTTTTCTGTCCTGACGAGCAAAACCGAAATACGGAATTACCGCCGTCACGTGTGCAGCCGAAGCACGTTTTGCCGCATCAATCAGCAACAACAGTTCCAACTAGTTATCGGCAGGAGCAAATGTTGACTGCACGATGTACACTTCTTTTCCACGAACAGGCTCGTCGAAACGAGGTTCAAACTCACCGTCGGAAAAACGAGTAACAGCCGAAGCACCCATTTCCACGCCATAATACTTAACGATTTTCTCTGTAAGATAACGGGTTGCCTCACCCGAAAAAATCTTGATTCCTTGACAATCTGCCATATCCTTTAGTTCTTTTTTAAGACACGGCAAAACTACTTTTTTTTTCGCTGTTTACACATTCTAAACAGATTTAATAATTCACATTTTTTGACACATTGTTAATAACGTCTCAAAATAATCGTAAATATATTTATTTCAATATATTAGAAAATCAAATCAGAAGAAAAAATGAAGACTTATTAACAATGTAACGTGCTACATTATTCTTTTTTAGCACCAAAAGTCCATCCGAACGATAGTCCCAGATTCGGCGTAGCGTAGAATTTTTCAGCTTTCGTACCCAAACCGAAACCAGCTTCCAATTCTATGGTAAAACCTCCTGCAATACAACCTTTTCCAAAAACAGAAAGACCACCCAAATGTTCTACCTCGGGTTTAATTTCGTAAACGGAACCGTCTTTTTGCACATCGTATTTGCTGTCGTTTTTCATAGAAGCAACAGCTGCATCATACGATTCCTTGGTTGAATATTGTGCCTGTAAATCCTTGGTAATGTCATATTTAGCATCGTAAGACCAATATTTATACGACAAAGCCAAACCATATTGAATAAAGCAGTTCTCGCTTGCCTTTTTGAAATAGTAACGAGGTTGTACCATTCCGTATATACCGCCAGCAACGCCCGCCTGCTGTCCTTTTGAAGTCAATCGTGACCCCGTCTGGCAGCCGACACCCAATTTGATTGAGGTTTGAGGAGTAAAATGACATTCATAGTTGATATTTGCCGTTCCCACCGCAAATTGCAGAACGTTTAGAGAAATCATGTGTTTTTTTTCAGCAAGACAAACAGTAGGCGTCATTGCCGTAGAATCATTAATATCAATGTCTTGCGAAAAAACAAATTCGCTCAGCATCAAACAACCAAACAACAAACCGATGATTTTTTTCATTGCTTTTCTTTTTTAATCACACAAATGTATAAAATACATACTAAACAAAAATGTAATGTTAAAAAATGTTATTGTTTGTTGAAAAAAACTTTATGAACGGATTATTAAAAATTGTTCATAAGTAAACATCCGAAAGGGTGCATATACAAACAATTTATTGGAAATTTGGACGTTTTTCATGGCAATGATAGAAGCAATACGAAATATTACATTTTTTACCTACGAAAATCCAGAATATCTCTGGCTGTTGCTGGTATTCGTCCCTATTATTGCGTGGTATATTTGGAAACACACGAATTTGTTCGCTCACGTGAACACCCCTACATTGCAGGATTTAGAGGGAATTCCGTCATCGCCGACGAAATTTTTGATTCACATTCCTTTCATTTT
>JAEEQV010000025.1:0-14080 GCA_016285445.1 Bacteroidales bacterium | reverse complement strand
TGAATGAGCCCACAGACGAAAATCGCAACTTAACAGCATCAATGGTATTGCCAACGGAACCGTAACATTCATAAACCATTTTTGTATGGCAAGCATTGTTGTCGCATCGCTACTGCCAGTTTCAAAAAGCGTTGCACCCGAAAGAGAAAGCACTATGCCCACTGCATAGGCAATAATGACTGAGCCCACTTTTTGTACCCAGTTCCATTTTTGAAAAGCGATTGCAATCAAAACAGGAAACAATACATATATCGCTACAACAAAACTGATACGCATTCTCGAAATGTTACGTGCAAAAATACTGTTTTTTATGGGTATAAAAGAGGGAGTCATTATAAAAAAACAACGAAAAACAAAGTCCGAAAAAGAAAAAAAATCTATATTTGGGAGTTACAATACAAAGTAAATTTTCATTATATGAAATCTTTTTTTCAATTCGGATTAGCAATTTCTTTCAGTCTCACAATTTCATTAGTCGCTGAAGCACAAAGTATTACATACGGTAGTGGTTATTCTGGTCCATTATGTAGCGAAACAGGGAACGGAACTGGGGCGTATTACACTGGCGAATATCGCAACTTGTTTGTCGAAATTTTAGGAAAAACGGAAAAACAGGTACAAAACAAAATCAACAAAATTTGGGAACATTTTTTCACTGTCGGTTCGTCATCAGCTGTTTATTATGAGGACGAACGAGACCACAACATGGCATATATTCTTGATGTTGGCAACAACGACGTCCGTACTGAAGGACAATCGTACGGAATGATGATTGCCGTGCAACTTGACCACAAAACTGAATTTGACAAACTCTGGCGATGGGCAAAAAAATATATGCAACATCAAAGTGGCATTTGGGAAGGGTATTTTGCATGGCAATGCAAAACTGACGGTACAAAAATAGATGTAGGTTGCGCACCCGACGGCGAAGAATATTTTATCACGGCCTTATTGTTGGCATCGAACCGTTGGGGTAACGACGGCGATATTAACTACAACGCCGAGGCACAACACATTCTGAAAAGCATCAGAAACAAAGTTGGTAACGGCGGCGTTCACAATATGTACGACAGCGACAATCACATGGTGGTATTTTCTCCCCTTGGTGAAAATGTCAATTTCAGCGATCCGTCGTACTGCTTGCCCGGATTTTTGGAACTATGGGCTCGTTGGGCAGAAACCGACAACGAATTTTGGTACGATGCGGCAGAAGCGGCACGTAAACTTTTGCGTTTATCATGCCACAGCGAGTCAGGATTATTCCCCGAATATAGTTTATTCAACGGAACACCATATCGTCCCGATTGGCAGCAATATGACACCAAACAATTTAAGTTCGACGCCATCCGTTGTGCACTGAATGTCGGCATGGACTACAACTGGTTTCGCACCGACAGCGTGAATCAAGTAGCAATGATGACACGCCTGCTCAAATTCTTTGAAAAAGACGAAATGCGACACGGCTATTTTGACTGGAACGGAGATAATCCTTCGGGACCATATAACGAAGGGCTTGCCGGAACAAACGGCGTTGCCTGTTTTGCCGTTGACGACAAGGATTTGACGAAACAATTTCTACAGACACTCTGGTTTACCAATCCTCCAACAGGAGAATGGCGTTATTTCAACGGAATGGTGTATTTCCTTTCAATGCTCAATATCTCGGGAAATTTCAGAATCTACAAACCTACCACGGGAATGGAAATAATTGACACAACGGTCAATGACACATATAATAATGTAACCTATACGAAACCAACGGAATTTTCATACAACGAAGGCTGTAAAATCTATCACGTTCACGTGAATGTGAAAACAAACGTCGCCCCCACATCAGATTGCGGGACAATCTTATACCCCAATCCGGCTGAAAAAACGACAACAATAGCGTCCAGCAAAGAAGTTTCGTCGGTTGAAGTTAGAAATACCGTGGGAAAAATTGTGACGACCTCAACGACCAAAAGCATTGACGTGGCAAATCTGCCCAAAGGCACATACTTAGTCACAATACAATTCCTTGACAAAAGCAGAGAAATTGTGGAATTGGCAATCAATTAAATCTATAAAAACTGAATGTTCATCTATAAATGCAATTTTTGGCAAGAAATATGAAATAAGCAATTGTAATTAACGTTTTATCTATAAACTAAATTTTTAATGTTATGAATGTAAAAGATTTTTTAATTGGCGCTTGCACAGCGATAGTTGGAGCAGCTGTCGGAGTTGTACTTTGTTGCACACTCTGTTGTAAAAAATGTGATAAACCTTGTGACAAACCAATGCCACCTTGTCCTACCGAACAAATGTGTGGTCCACATCACAATTTTGACGGACCAAAACATTTCGGGAAATGCGCAATGCAAATGGCTGACGAACTCAATTTGAGCGAAGAACAAAAAGCACAAATCAAAACATTTGCTGACACGCAGAAAGAAGAATTGAAACAAATTCACAAAAAATTTGACGAATCATTCCAATCAATTTTGACTGACGAACAGAAAGCAAAATTCGAGGAATTGAAAGCACAGAAAAAATGTCCGAGAGACAAGAAATGTCCAAAAGACAAACCTCAAGATGAGGACGAAGATTAAATAAAAAGGGCTGTCGATTTAGACAGCCTTTTTTATGTTTAGTCGTTTTTCAAAAACCCGTTCAACGATACGTGAAAAATCATATATTTGTGTCCCGAATAGGAATAGATAATGAATTTTAAACGACATATCATCTTCATCGTAACATGTGTTTTGTGGCTTTCCGCCACATCGCAGAACGATGTCCGTCCACTCATAGAGAAAGGCAATTCTTTCTACAACAAGGAGGATTATCGCAACGCCGCAGTGCAGTACAAACACGCATGTCAACTAGATTCACTCTCGTTTGATGCGTGGTACAATTTCGGCAACGCTCTTTGCAAAATGAACAAATACATTCTTGCCACCGACGCATACAACAAGGCGATGAAACTTACCGCCGACAAGACTCTGAAAGCCAACATTTTCCACAATGCCGGCAATATGGAATGTGACCAGAAACACTACGCAAAAGCAATCAATCTGTATAAACAGGCGCTCATTCTCAACCCAACCGACGAGGACACCCGTTACAACCTTGCCTTTGCTCAAGAAGAATTCCGAAAAGAGGAAGAAGCAAGAAAAATGTTGGAAAAAATGAACGAGCAAATGAAAAAAGACGAAAAACCAAAGCCTTCGAAATTTGCCGAGGAATGCATGAAAAAAGCAATGGAACTTGTGCAGCAATTCAAGTTTGAAGAAGCCCTCAAACTCATGCAAGACAGTGCGAAGAAAGACAAGACCGTTGATTTGTTCAACGATTTCATTAAAAAATTAGAGGGAATTGTAACCATTATCAACGACAACAAAGAATGAAAAGATTTCTCACTATACTATTGATTCTCAGCGCGTTTTTAACCACATACGGACAAAAAAACGCTCAAGAATATTTCAATGCGGCTGCCATGTTGTATGCCGGAAACCAAACCGAAGCGGCACTGTACACCGTTTCGCGCGGTTGCGAAATTTTTGAGGCTGATTCTTCCCTCGCCCAATTAAAACGCCTGATTGAAAAAGACGACAACCAAAAAAATCAAAATCAAAACCAACAAAACAATAAAAATAACCAAGACGACCAGCAAAATCAAGACGGTCAAGGACAAAACGGACAGCAGGACGGTCAACAAAAAAATGACCAACAAAACCAGCAAGGGAACCAAGAAACCCAACAACAAGGCGACCAGCAACAAAACTACGACAAGCAGGAACAAGGCAAGGAAAGCCAGTCTGAACAGCAAGGCCAACAAGGCGAAAACAAGGACGACAAAAAAGGCCAGATTTCAGCACGACAGGCAGAAATGATGCTTGACGCAATCGAAAACAACGACAAAGCCGTACAACAACGCCTTATGATGCAAAAACAAAATAAGAAAAATAACAACAGGATTGAAAAGAACTGGTAAGGAAACGAGGTTCTTCCCTATTTTCTTACGCGCAAATAGCAACTATTCCACTGAATATCATATAGATATAAATAATCTTACGTAACTTTTCAGCAGGAATCTTATCAAATACCTTTCGTCCGAAATACGAACCAATCACGATACCTACGCAGGCATACAAACACGACCAGCCTACAAATGGCGTCACAAATCCTTTTTGAGCCCTAAAAATCGTCATTACCACATTCGTCAAAAAGAAATAAGCCTGACAAATTGCCATATAGGTATTCTTATCTTTCTCGGTTGCCAAGAAATAAATGACTGCTGGCGGTCCGTGCATACCGAACAAGCCGCCCATTACCCCACTCAACGCTCCCATAGAAACTTGGAGCGTCTTGGTTGGACGAACTTGTATTTTGGGACTGATGAACAAGAAGAATAAGCTCAACAAAATAAGCACTATGCCGAGCAATACCTGCAAAAACGAATCACTTGCAACAGCGACATATTGTATTGCAATGTACGAAAACACGATACAGGAACACATTATGAGCAAAATCCGTCGCAACGACACCAATCGCCACAAAACAAACAAGACATACAATGATTGACACGCGGACAAGATGCCCGACAATGTTGTCGCTTCATTATACGAAGGACACAAATATGGTAACATTGTCATTATGAAAACGCCGAAACCGAAGCCACATACGCGTTGTACGAAACTCGCCCCAGCACATAATAATATCAATGCTATAACAACAAACATTCTTTTTTTGTCGCTACAAAATTACAACAGAATTGGAGAAAAAAGCATTTATGGACAAAAAAAGGAGGGACAACTTGGGGCGTCATCCCTCCGCGAGGTGTGTAAGATACATTAATTTCTTCGCTATAAATATACATTTTTTTTTCTAGCAGACATCTGTTTCTAAAAATATTTAGATTAAATCCGCATTTAAAGCATATTTATAACGAAAGACATGTATCAATTACTTCTCAACTTTAAGTTTGTCGTACATAGCACGAACTTTGGCCTTTGCATCCTCAATAGAATTGCCACGAGCCAACAAGACAGCCATACGGCGATGTTCGTGAACTTCGGGTTTACCAAATATTCTGATTTGTGTATCAGGTTCAGCAAGAACTTCCTCCAAGTTACTGAAAGAAACATTGGTACTATCACCAAAAACAACAACAGCCTTGGATGCCGAAGGGCCATGGAACGCGATATTCGGAATAGGCAAACCAAGAATGGCACGGACGTGCAGAGCAAACTCCGACAAATCTTGTGAAATCATAGTCACCATACCTGTATCGTGTGGACGAGGAGAAACCTCACTAAAGATAACATCGTCGCCCTTAATGAACATTTCCACGCCGAAAATACCTCTTCCGCCAAGTGCGTCGGTTATTTTCTTTGCAATATCCTGTGCTTTTGCCAATGCTACATCCGACATAGGTTGTGGTTGCCATGACTCTTGATAATCACCATCTTTCTGCCAATGACCTACAGGATTCAAGAAACTCGTTCCATCTTTATGACGAACGGTCAACAAGGTGATTTCATAATCAAAATC
This sequence comes from Bacteroidales bacterium, assembly GCA_016285445.1. Classification (GTDB taxonomy): domain Bacteria; phylum Bacteroidota; class Bacteroidia; order Bacteroidales; family UBA1715; genus UBA1715. The sequence continues at coordinate 8,548 of JAEEQV010000025.1, read as the reverse complement.
GACAAAACCTTCAACAATCACTTTTCCTGCGCCTGCACGACCGCCTGCTTGTGAAATTTCCCATGATTTATCGACATCGGCTTCCGTTTTCACCACACTTTGACCATGGCCAGAAGAGCTCATAATTGGCTTAACAACGCAAGGAATGCCAACCTCGGCAATTGCTGCCTTGTATTCGTCATACGTTGCTGCAAAACGATAATTTGACGTTTTCAACCCCAACTCTTCGGCTGCCAAACGACGGATTCCTTCACGGTTCATCGTCAAAAATGTGGCACGAGCTGTCGGGATTACATTATACCCTTCTTTTTCAAGTTCCAACAATGTTTTGGTAGCAATAGCCTCAACTTCAGGAATGATGTAATCTGGTTTTTCGGCATAAATAATCTCACGAAGTTTGTCACCGTCTAACATTGAAATCACATACGATTTGTGAGCGACTTGCATTGCCGGCGCGTTTTCGTATCGGTCAACAGCAACGACCTGAATGCCCAATCGTTGTAACTCGATAGCAACTTCCTTACCTAATTCTCCTGAACCACAAAGCAAGGCCTTCTTACCGCCTTCTTTGAATACTGTACCAAATTTTGTCATTGTTCGTTTCTTTAATTATTGATTCTCAAAAGTAAAGATTACCTTACATCAACATCTCACGAACATTAAAAAGATATTGACAATTTCAAAAAAAATTGTTCATTTATTCCTCTACCAAAGTTTCAATAAAAAAAGGCAATACCTTTCGATATTGCCTTTCTCGTTATAAACTTGTCACTTACTATTGCAACAAAACTTGCAGCATTGTTTGTTCACCGTTAAGAGTAACAACTATGTAATACATTCCTTTTACGTTGCCTGTCAAATCAAATTCCTTAGTAAATGCTCCTTCTACCGATTCATTTGACTTATAAACCAAACGACCCGATTCTGAATAGATTGCAATCGTACAAAATTCTTCAGTATTCGTCTCGAAAGAAAGGGTGAACAATCCTGAAGTTGGATTTGGATACACTTTCATTGTTTGAACTGCAACATCAGAAATTGCAACGCCATGTGAATTATTAACAGTTACAACGAATTGAGCGGATATTTCCTCGCCTTCCTCATCTTTTGCATAAACGGTGATGATTTGTGATCCGCTCCATTGAGGATCGACAACCGAAATTGTTGCTACGCCGGAACTATTTGTTTCAATAGAAATATTATTGCCACCTGCATCAACACTCCAACGTAAGTTCAAGGTCTTGTCGTCAACTATATAAGAAGAAAAATCGATTGTTGCAGACGATTCGCCTTCCTGAATTGTGACGTCTGGTATTTTCTGAACAAGAACAGGAGGATCATTTTGTTCAACAACCTTACATTCTATCGTTGCTTTTGCACCACCCGTTGCCGTGACAGTAACAAGTGCAATACCCGTGCCAACAGCGATAATTCTTCCGTCCAAAATAGTTACGACCTCTGGATTAGAACTTTCCCATGTGTATGAAGGTGCGTCAAGGTCTGCTGGTTCATACGAGATCTGTAACGTCTTAATTTGTCCAGGAGTCATTGTAAGAGACGTTTCTGAAGGAATGACACTCGTTATCTTTGTTTTTATCACATTCACGACACACGTTGTATTCGCACCTGAATTATCATTTACCGTTGCCGTAATGACTGCCTGACCTTCGGCACGTGCCGTGATGGTACCCGATGGCGAAACGTAAGCAACATCAGTATTATTAGACTGCCAAGTCACAGTCTTACAAGACGCATTCGATGGCTCGATAGTCGCTCTCAATTGTTTTTGCTCATCGATAAGCATTTCCAACGATGAATAATTGAGTGAGAGTTTTGTCGCATAAATTGGATTGACAACAACCGACAATGTAGCAGTCACGGTTGGAGACGATACCGAAGCGACTGACAACACAACCGAACCTGCAGCAACACCAGTAAGGATATCATTCTCCATCGTTGCTACTGTTGCATCACCATACATTGCTGTCATTCTTGTGATAGTCCACTTCAAAGACTTGTTGGTTGCATTCGCAGGATAGAAAATTATTTGTGGAGCCAAATCAACTGGCTCGTCTATATTGACATACACAACAGTTCCATTCGGATAAATCATCTGAACTGGAATTGCTGTTGCCTGAACCGTCACATTCGCAGTCGCTTTCTTGCCATTTGACGCTGTTGCTGTTACCTTCGTGGTTCCTTCGGCAACACCAGTAATCTTACCTGTATTTTCATTTATCGTCGCAATTGACTCATTTGCAATCGACCATGTGACTGTCTTGTTTGTCACATTATTTGGCGTAATCAATGCAGACAACGTCTGTGACTCACCAACAGCAAGCGACACATCAGAGATTGATACAGATTCAACTTCAATTTCTTTCACCTCTACCCTACAAGTACCTTCATTACCATTGGCCGAAGTAGCCGTAATTATTGCCGTACCTATACCATTAGCAGTTACCGTACCATATTGGTCAACAGAAGCGACAGAGATGAGGCTCGAAGACCAAACAAGTGATTTATTTGTTGCATTCGGTGGAGTAATCGTCGGCTCTAACGAAGATATTTCTCCAATATGCATTGTCAGCGATGCAGGTTCGATAGACACAGCCGATACGGCAACAACATTTAAAGTAACTTTTACGCTACATGTTACAGGCAAACCGTTTGATGTGACAGCTGTTATAATAGCATCACCAACCGATTTTGCGGTAATCTTTCCATAGTTATCTACCGAAACGATTGACTCATCGGAAGAAGACCACGTTACCGACTTATTCGTTGTCTTTTCAGGCAAAACAGTTGCGACAAGTTGTTGTTGTTCATTTGTCAACAAGGTCGCACTCGTCGTATTCAATAAAATTGAAGTTGCCAACAATGGATTTACCTTAACAGATATCGTCTTCTTCAAGACTCCATTTCCAGTTACGACATCTATTGTTGTTGAACCGGCGGCAATCGCTTTAATAACACCATTATTCACTGTAGCCACATTTTCATCATTCGAAGACCATGTCAGGACCGTATCGGTAACATTTGACGGAGTTAACGTCGTTGTAATCTCCAAAGTCTCATCTATTTCCAACGTACAGCTTGTAGTAGACAACGTAATTGAAGTTGGCTCAATATCTTGAACTGTCAATACACAAGATGCCATCTTAGCATTTACCGACGTTGCGGTTATTTGCGTAGTACCAGCCTTTTTAGCTGTCACAAGACCATTAGCGTCAACAGTAGCAATCGACTCATTTGACGAAGCCCAGAGAATCGTTTTATCTGTCGCATTATCTGGCGATATTGTAGCATACAATCGTTCCGTATCATACACTCGCAAAGAAAGGTTTTCTTCACTCAACGAAATCGAAGATACCTCAACCGGTTTTGCAGTTATGACACACGATGCAGCCACACCGTTATATGCAGTTGCAGAAATTGTAACTGTTCCAGCAGCAAGTATGGTAACATTTCCGTTGTTATCTACCGTTGCCTTATTTCTATCAGAAGTGGTCCACGTCAATGACTTGTCGGAAGCATCATCAGGCAAAACCGTAGCCGAAAGCTGGAACTTGTCACCGATATACTTCGTAACAGTTGATTGAGCAAATGTAACAGACGATACAGGAATAACATCTTTTTCAACCGTTACATTGATAATCTTCTGGAATGTAGAATATCCATCCGAAACAGTAACGGTAATCGTAGTGCTTCCATCAGAAACAGGAGAAACCTTTCCTGTTCTTGATACTGTCGCGTAGGCAATATTCGCACATTCATATTGAATATATTCCACACATGCATTCGACGGAGTTGTCGTTACTGTAATCTGTGCTGAACCCGTTTTGGTAATCTTGATTGTTTCGCTACCTACGTTGATAGAAGAAATCCTCGTCGTACAACCAGTCAAAACAACCGGAATTGTAGCAGTTTTCTTCGTATCGTACATATCGGTAACTTCAGCAGTAACGGTAACTGTTTTCGTTCCGTAAGCCAAGTTATTGGTCAAATCACCATCTTCGTCAATTGTAGCATCGCTACCAGAAACACTCCACACGATTGATTTCGTGCTTACCGTGCTTGGATTCAACACTAACAACGGTAACAAGTCAACACTTTGATTTAACGCAACCGAAACTGACGATTCCGAGAACGAAGCCGATGTAATTGCCTGATAGTCAACTGTAACATTAACATCTTTAGTAACCTTGTTCGCAGAAGAAGCAGTTATGACGGCGCTACCTTTACCTACTGCCCTAACAACTCCCGTACTTGAAACTGTAGCTACCGTAGCATCTGACGATGACCATGAAATCTGCTTATTTGTAGCATCCTCTGGCAGTACTTCCGCTGTCAGTTCCTGAGTATCGCCAATTATCATCGAAAGCGACGCAGGCGTTACGTCAATAGATTGAACAGCAATTACATCTGCCTTAATCTCAACTGTAATAACCTTTGTAATGCGGTTAGCTGTCTCAACAATGATAGACGTTGTTCCTTCGCCAACACCCTCTATCAAACCATCTTCTGAAACTGTCGCTATAGTTTCATCTAAAGAAGACCAGGTCAAATCCTTATTTGTCGCCGTTTCTGGTTCAAAATCAACAGTAACCTGTTGTTTATCCCCTATCGTCAATGTAACGTCTTCTATATTCAATACGATATTTGTTACTTCTATGTCAAATATTTGAATCGTATAACTACCAGAGGCCTCACTGCCAACCGCCGTTGCCGTAATGGTAACATTTCCGCTCTTCAATGCCGTAACGACACCCTTATCGGAAACCGTTGCCTTGGTTTCATCCGATGACGACCATGTTATTCTCTTATCATCGGCATCATTAGGTGTAATTTCAGCCGTCAACGTCTGTTTTGCACCGACGTACATCATTTTGTCTTGTGAAGATACAGTGATATCGGTAATTTTCTTTTCCTCAACAGTCAGAACGCATTCTGCATACGAATTTGCATTTTGTCTTGCCGTTGCACGAATTACCGTAGTACCATATTTCAAAGGAGTGATATGACCATCTTCTACCGTTGCAACAGTCTCATCTGTCGATGACCACACAATTTCTTCATCACAAGGATTGTCCGTCGTGATTTCAGCATTCAACGTCAGTTTTGAAGAAAGATAGATTGTTTTTTCCATCTCACTAATTGCAACATCAACAGCCCCAGAATGACAATCTGAAGAAACATTTACCGTACACGTTGCCACAGTAACACCATTACCAGTCGTAGTTGCTGTAATAGTAGCAAGGCCAACACCAGCAGCATTCACGATACCATTTGAAACCGTTGCTACATTATTATTTGACGAAGTCCATGTTATATCATTGTTTTCGGTACATTCATCTTGTGGAGTAATGGTAGCAATCAATTGTTCGTGGTCGCCTACAACCAAAGCCAAACTTGACTTATTCAAACTCAAGGTAATATCACCCGAACAATCTTTTGACACATTTACTCTGCAAACAGCCGTCTTCACAGAGAAACCGTCGTTCACCGAGATAGTAATATCAGTATATCCTTTGTTTGACGATGCGGTTACCACACCAGTTTCAGAAACAGTTGCGATAGTCGGGTTAGAACTTGAATAAGAAACTGATTTCACACACGCATCTGATGGTGTCAATGTATAAGATAGCTGTGCAGTCTCGCCATAGAACAAATCTTTGGTTGCGCTGGTGCTAACCAAGGTAACAGCCGTAGGACAACCTGTAAGCGTTGCATCTATCGTTTTCGTATATCTGTTACCACTCTTATCTGTTACAACAACAGTAATGGTAACATCTTCTGTTCCGTAATCCAATTTGTTTGTCAATACACCGACACCGTTCACTTCAGCAGATTGAACATCGGAAACAGACCATTCGTAAGATTCTATAGTTGCATTACTTGGAGCATATGATAGATAACTTGCCAAGTTTACTGTAGCATTTTGCGACACTATCACTTTTGATTGCGAGAACGAAACTGACGTCAAATCAATTTTCAATTCTTCCACAACGAATGAAATAGAAACGACAGAACTTGCTCCCTCACTGTCAGTTGCACGAACCTTAACAATGTCAGAACCTATCCATTCGCTATCTTTTGCACTTACAGCCAAAACGCCAGATGTAATTGTTACATCAAGATATTCCGATGGATTTACCAATTCGTATATCAATACAGATGATTCGGTAGCATCATCAGTGACAAAATTTGTCAAATTGATGTTTGTAAACGAACTACCAGTCTGAATTGTCTGCGATGGAATATCTGTCCATACAGGAGCGGCATTTACCGTTATTTCTACGTCCTTACCAAAACGTAATTCATCAATAGTAATTGTTCCTGACGAATTTGTAGAAGAACCTTTGTCTAAATACAACTTCATACCATAGATAGACGATGGATTTGCCGTTGCGAATTTGCCTGTAAAATCAAATGTATATGTGGCATATTCGTGACCTGCCGAACATTGTTCTGCGGCAACAGATGTTGCAGTCGTATTGCCGTTTGCATCAAACAACTCAACATACAAGGATGTAGCAACTGTCGTTTTCAATGTTACCGAAGCGTACGGATTCGATGACAAATCCAAAATCTTATAATCCTCTGTTACAAGATTATAGGTGATTGCATCCGACAATCCTGCCGAACGCGTATACGCAATCTGCATATCGCCACCATTGTAGGTCAATGCATACAAATCCGATGACTCGCTCCACCCTTTCGCTGCAGGACGAATCACATAATCGGTGTAACCGTCAACAACATCAGGTGTAACAATATATTGAATCGCATATTCATTCACATTGCTCAAATCCTGAGAAATAGCTCTCACGTATGCCGTTCCGTCAAGACTTGATGCCTGAGCCACTTCCAGATAAGCCGTTTCGTCCGATGCGACAGCCGAAACGGTAGGGATTGTTTCCGCTCCTGCCGGTAATGTAACGGTATAAGAATGAACATCCTTGTTGAAAGCAGGTGATAACGTTCCCGAGTTCAAGGAAATTGATTCCAAATCGGCATTATCCGACAGAGTCACCACATGTTGAGTGCCAGTTGCCACGGTCGGACCTATCACCAAATTATCAAGATATAGAGCTTTTTTACGTTCCTTCTTACTATCTGCAGGAGCATACAAACCAATTCTTACAGCGACAATTGCCGATTTTGTAATGAAACTTGCCGCTCCAAAATTAACAGAATACGTTGATGCCGAACTATAATTGTCAACACCCACGGTAGAGCTCATATAATTTGAAACATTACCGTACGCGTCAACCAATGCCAAACTAAAATTCATATATTGGTTGCTAACCTTTACGCCATTGACAACAGTACCATCATTAGGAACAGTAATCGTCATTGACACATTTAAGGCTGACGTACCATCTAACACGTATCCCGTAGGTAAATGATATTCCACATATCCATATTCCGTATCAGTCTCTTTCTCATCAAGAGCTATTGCCAAATCGGTGTTGGTAACTTGTTGTGGGAAACCGCTTGTTGTAGTATGCGCTGAAATAAGATGAACATCGTTGTTTGTTGATACATTCCCTATTCCGTTTGTGAAATCGTCAGACCATTCTGTTACGACATTTTGCGACGAAGCGGCAGCCGAATATGTTATTTCATATTGTTTTGTGGAACCATTTTCTGCCGTAACCGTAATTACCGTTGCTTCAGAAATTGTTTCAGCATAATCTACAGAAACCATCGCATTCGGGTCAGAAGCAATTGCCGTAATATATGGCACGTATGTAGTATTCAGCATTGCAACATAATTATATACCGACGGAGAGAATGCAGGTGAAAGTTCACCACCACCAAGTTCAAGTGTGGCAAGCGTAGCATCCGATGAAGCAGCGATTTTGAAACTTACCGTATAGGTCTCACTATTATAACCGTTTGCAGAAATTACCTTGATTATTGCTTGGTCACTTAAGGTCGCTGCCTGTGTAATAGTTACCGATGCACGTTCATGTACGGTTGTAGCCGATATAGTCGGAACCGCCGTTGTACCAGCAGGAACAGCACATTCATAAGCCAGGATAGAAGTTGAAACAGAAGGAGTTATTTCGCCGTTTGACGTTGTCAACGTTTTTAAAGCCACACTCGAGTTCACAGATTGGTTTTTCTGTTTATATGTCGGTGACATTTCTTCCCAATTGTCCTCACCTTCTGGATAGCGACCATAACTTACGTTTTCCGTCTGTGCCTCAAACGAAACATTGTCAATAACGACCAATTCACCTGCTGCAGTGATTTGGCTTAGCACTACGTCCTCACCTGTCGTTCCGTTCAGTGAGAAATCAAGGTGATTAGCTCCGAGTTCAGGTTTTCCGTCTGCCCAGAACGTAATCCATTTTCCTGCTTGAACAGTCGTCAATGCTGAATTTGTAGTCGGAATTCTATATCGCAATGAATAATCCAAAGAATCGCTGATAAACAAACCTCCAAGGTCAATTGCGGCATTTGTGCCATTGTAGAATTCAATGTAATCGCTATATGCGCCTGTTTCGTCAGCCACAATCGAAGTATTTACGGCAAG
>JAEEQV010000365.1:0-2642 GCA_016285445.1 Bacteroidales bacterium | reverse complement strand
GGGGAAATGGTGAATGTTTCGGTGCAATAACGATGGTGAGGGTTCTGTAGAGACGATGTGCATATCGTCTCTACTAACAACCATCACGGAAAATGAAGAAACACGGTACGTTTACATAATTCCGTGATAAAAAATCGTAGGGCTGTCACATTGTGGCAGCTTTTTTTGGTGCAATCAGGTGGTTATAGCAGATTCCTCCCTTCGGTCGGAATGACGGGGCTGGTGGGAGGATATAAGGAAAGAAAGAGAAAATGGCTTATTTTTCAATGAGAATTTTTCTTTTTACGTTTTCTTTTAGCACGTTTTATTTTTTTTTGTATCTTGTCTCCACGTTGTTTGTATGATTAATTATTTGATACTCAATCAAATAGACAATAGATAAATTAAAGTATAGTGTATATGTTACAAGAAGTACGGGCAAAATTTTTAGATTTGTTTTCGTCCTCTCCGCGTCTTTTTTGTTCTCCGGGAAGAATAAACATTATTGGCGAACACACCGATTACAACGAAGGATTCGTGCTTCCTGCGGCAATTGACAAAGAACTGTATTTTGCTGTCGCTCCCAATTCGTGTGGAAAATTCCGTTTTTATGCATATAACTTACAGGAATACAAGGAATTCGATTCAATAGAACATTCTCAAAAACAGTTGTGGGAAAACTATCTTTTAGGTGTTGTTTCGCAAATGAGGAAAACAGGGAAAAGCGTTCCTTCCGTTGACGTAGTGTTTGGAGGCACAATACCTTGGGGTGCTGGATTATCGTCATCGGCTGCTTTGGAATGTGGCTTTGCATACGCATTGAACGAAATTTTCTCGTTAGGTTTTTCAAAACTTGAGTTGGTGAAATTATCCCAAATGTTTGAACACGAGTCAATTGGTGTAAATTGTGGTATCATGGACCAATTTGCCGTCATGTTTGGGAAAAAGAATCACGTCATTCAATTGGACTGTCGTTCTTTGGAATATGCCTACTTCCCTTGGAATGTTGAGGGATACACACTATTATTATGCAATAGTGGAGTAAAACATTCTCTTGCTTCGTCAGAATACAATGTCCGTCGCCGCGAATGTGAAGACGGTGTCACAATCGTTTCTAGACACGCCGAATCCATTCATTCACTACGCGACATCTGTTCGGAACAACTTGAAAGATATGCTTCTGAAATGCAAGGTAAAACATATCAACGTTGCCGTTATATTCTTGATGAAAACGAGCGTGTGCAACAAATGGGTAAAGCATTGCTGAACGGCGACGCAAAACAAGTTGGGACATTATTGTTTGCCGCACATACAGGAATGAGTTGCGAATACGAGGCCAGTTGCGTGGAAATTGATGAAATGGTCGATATAGCGCGTTCGTGCGACGGGGTTGTGGGTTCCAGAATAACGGGCGGTGGCTTTGGCGGCTGCACAATTACACTTGTGGAACGCGATGCCGTTGATTCTTTCACAAAACAAATGACTTCCCAATATTACGTAAAACACAATATATCGCCGTCATTTATGGAAGTAGTGATTGGCGATGGAACACGAGAATTGTAAAGATTATGGAACAATTTGACATAGCAAACGATACGCATCGTCGTTACAATCCACTTATTGGAGAATGGATGCTCGTTTCTCCCCATCGAGGCAAACGACCTTGGCTGGGGCAACAGGAAACACCGGCACGACAACAACTTCCGGAATATGACACAAATTGTTACTTATGTCCGGGAAACGAACGTGCCGGAGGGGTGAAAAACCCTCAGTATCGCGGTCCTTTCGTATTTACCAACGATTTCAGTGCCATTACGCCCAATATTTCCGATGGAAACGTTGATGACGGATTGTTTCAGGCAAAAAGCGAAAAAGGAATTTGTCGCGTCATCTGTTTTTCACCTTACCACAACAAAACCATTCCGCAACTATCGACCGACGAAGTGTTTCAAGTAGTAAAACTTTGGCAGAAAGAATACGTGGATTTAGGAGCAAAGGAATTTATTAATCACATTCAGATTTTTGAAAACAAAGGAGCAGCAATGGGTTGCAGCAATCCTCATCCGCATTGCCAGATTTGGGCACAGCAATCTGTTCCTGAAATAGTTACCAAAGAAGACTATAATCAAAAAACATACTACGAGACAAAGGGGACGCAGTTGTTGCAGGACTACGTAGATCGGGAGTTGGAGAAAAAAGAACGTATCGTTTTTGAATCGAAATACTTTGTCGCTCTTGTGCCATTTTGGGCTACATGGCCGTTTGAAGTTATGATTTTGCCAAAACATTCAAAACCGTCAATTGCAAGTCTAAACGACGACGAATTGTATGATTTTTCTGAAATGTATCGCATTGTCACCTGTAAATACGACAATTTATTTCAAACCTCATTTCCGTATTCCGCAGGCGTTCATCAGGCACCTACCGATGGTAAAAATCACGATTACTGGACGTTTCACATGCATTTTTACCCACCGTTGTTTCGTTCGGCAACTGTGAAAAAATTCATGGTCGGTTACGAAATGCTTGCCGAACCGCAGCGTGACATTACTGCCGAGCAAAGTGCCGAACGATTACGGCAGTTGGGGGTAGTCCATTATACAATAGATAAGAAATAGAATCAAAATAAAAGAAACAATATGGAAACTTTTGGAACACTTGAT
>JAEEQV010000024.1:0-14137 GCA_016285445.1 Bacteroidales bacterium | reverse complement strand
ATGCGGTGAGAATTGTGATTTTATTGAAGGTTCAACACTACGCCGCTTTCCACCAACTCACAAAATAGCGTATGCCTGCAATGGATAGCGCCACTCCGAGTCCGGGATAGAATCCTGCGAAAAATTCTGTCGGTATTATGGGGATAAATTTCAAACTGATGCCAAGTCCCATCATAAAAAAGATGAGAATGTAGCCGTGCAAGTCGAAAAACGCGAACAGCGACTTCTTCTGTTCAGGAAAATTCAAAATGCGTGCCGTATAACGATTTATAAACGAATTGAACATCAACGAAAACGTAATTGCCACTGTCAAAGCAATCAGCGCGAGCCACCACACTCGTTGCGGATGGCTGGCGTTTACCTGCATCAAGGCCTGTATGCCGGTAACGAGTATTTTCACCCCCGGCCCCAGCCAGCAGAGCACCTGCATCAATAGCAAATGCTTCTTGTTGACTGGAAGTATTGTATCTGTATTCATATTTATTACAATTTACTTCGTTTGATAATATCTATTCGTTATCCTGATATTTATCAAACTGATACTTTGCACGCAGTTCCTTTTGTTTTTCAGCGGAAAGCGAAGTGAAATAGGCCTTCCAACCCGGACAGAAATTGATATGCCATCGCCAGAAACGTCCCAACAACGATTTGGGGTTCTTTTCGTAGTGTGCACGGAACTTGCAGTTTTCACATGATTGTGCCATAATTATCTATTTTTTATTGTTTCAATAATCGAATCGAGTTCTTCCGCCAGATGTGCATAGTCTTCTTGTTTAAGAGGACAGGTTTTTAGTTCTTCTCCCATGCCTGCGGGTATGGTTTCGAAGGCTTGCTGTTCCAAGGCCTTGCCTTTTCTTGTCAGACTGACAATCTGTTGTCGCTTGTCCACTTTGCTGCGTTTGCGAACAACAATCCCCAACTTTTCCATACGCTGAAGCAGTGGGGTGACGGTGTTAGTCTCTAAACAGAGCCGATGGGCAATGTCGTTTACTGGTTGTCCGTCCTGCTCCCAAAGCACCATCAGCACTAAATACTGCGGATAGGTGATGTTCAGCTGCTTGAGTATCGGCGTATAGGCCTGCGTTATCAGACGGCTGGCAGTGTAGAGTCTGAAACACAGTTGGTTGTCAAGTCTTAACTCTTCGTACATCTTATTGGAATTTAAGAATTAAGAATTTTTCTTCACTTCTATAGCATGGCTTCGATGTCTTGTTCAAAGTCTTTTGGGTCGGTAGTAGGCGCATAGCGCTTTATGGTTTCACCATCCTTCGAGATGAGGAACTTGGTGAAGTTCCATAGAATGTCGCTGTCCTTCTCCACACTGGTGCTGAGTTTCTTGAGCAGGGCGTGAGTCGTCTTGGCCTTCAGCCCGTTGTACTCTTCGGTGGGTGCCTGAGCTTTCAGATACTCGAAGATGGGCTGGGCATTTGCTCCGTTCACGTCGCCCTTTTTCATAATCTGGAATGTTACACCGTAGTTCAGCTGGCAGAACTCTTCAATCTTTTCGTCGCCTTCAGGGTCCTGCTCCTTGAACTGGTTGCATGGAAAACCGATGATGACAAGCCCCTTGTCCTTATACTTCTGATTCAACTCCTCCAATCCTGCAAACTGAGGCGTGAAACCGCACTTGCTGGCCGTGTTGACAATCAGCAACACATTGCCCTTGAACTGTGAGAAATCTATCTCCTTGCCTTTGCTCGTAAGAGCCCTGAAATCGTAAATCTTTGCCATATCTGTTATCTGTTTTATATTTATATCGTTCACGATACAAAATTAGAAAAATATTTTATATCGCAAGCGATATATCTAAAAAATTGACAAAAATTTTAGTATTTTTGAAAAATCAAAAGTGTAAATCTATTTACCTATAAATGAAACATATAGCATTATCACTCGGTATCTCTTTCTTGCTTTTTTGTTCGTGCCACTCCAACGCTACAAAGAGCGACATAACGGAAGACCTTGCCCTTAAAGGCGTAAGCAACTATTGTCACACAGCATACGACTGGAGCGTTGCCGAGAACAATCCTTCAATTATGAACGTGACAATGGGCGAAGCGTCCGAAACCGAATATCAGGTGATATTCCGCAGCTATACGGGTGCGTTGGTCTATTTCTATGTTGATAAGAAAAGTGGCACCACGAGAATGGTTGAATGCGTGCCGAATCTTGGCATCGAGAACGAAGCGGGAACCATTGAGTTGTCCGATTACTTGGAAATGTCAGGAAAATGAAATTTTCTTAGTAAAAACGCACACAAACAGAGAAAAAATTACAATAACGGACGAAATGAAAAGGGGGAAAATCCCCCCATCTTTTATTCTCTTCCAATAGGAACAATCACTTTGAGTGTCACATTTCGCCCCATGTTATAAACACCCTGTTTTCCTGTTACCACATTGATGTCGGCATATTTCAACCGACTCAGATGGCTTTGGTACGCAACGTCAAACAAATTGTCGGCAATTACTCGAATTTCGGCAATCGTACGTTTATCTGTCGCGATATCGGTACTTGCAGAAAGTCCTAACAGTGTGTACTGCGGAGTTTCTGTTTCGGTGTCGTCAACATCGTAGAAATGATTCTGCTTACAGAAATGCTTAACAGAACACGACAACGATGCGTTTCTAAACATTTTCCACTGCTGCGTCGCTTTTGCCGTTACAAAACCGTCAAATTCCATAGGCGGAATCATAGGCAGATTTGTATCTGTTGTGAGCAAAGTGCCTCGTACATACGAAAGTTGCACCCCCGCCGAGAGCCATCTTGTCGGACGCACATCGGCACGTGCCTCACATCCGGCAAGAAACGCATCGCCCTGTTTGTATTTGTATGTTGTGTATTCAGGATCGATGACCGTTGCCGAACGTGCTGAGAAAATATAATTGTTGATTCTGTTTGCAAATAATTCTGCTTGTGCAGTGACAAAACGTGATGTCATGTCAATGCCGAAATCTGCCTGGGCACTATATTCGGGATTTAGTGAGTTGTCGCCAACTTCGTAACGAATTGTTCCCTCGTGAACGCCGTTCGAGGCAAGTTCGCTGATGTTCGGGGCACGGAACCCACGTGCAACATTCAACCGAAGCGAGCAATTCTCTCCACACGTATATACGGTTCCCACACTTCCCGAAACGGAGTTGAAAAATCTTGTAAATTCAGCAAAATGCAAAACACCTTCTTCCTGCAGTTCGTCGGAAGTAATATGGCGGACATCGTACCTGAAACCTCCGTTGAATGACCATCGTTCCATACTTTTTGAAGCCATTGCAAACATACCCGCATCAATCATCCTATATTCGGGAATAAGAACCTCTTCGCCTTGATTTAGAGAATTTTGTGCCATTCCGTTTATTCCGTACATATATTGCCAGCCGTTTTTCTTTTTTGAAATAAAATGCACGTCATAATTCAAAGTATGCAGTAGGAAATGGAGTTCACACTCGTCCTTTGCCTCCTCAAATTCCATACGGCTGTTGAGCTGATACCCCAAACTGGTCTGAATCATTCCCAAAGGACGGTACACGGCATTTTCCGCCATTAATTTATAATGGTTCACCTTTTGAAACGGCAAATCAATAATGTACGATTTCAAATTGTCGGAATCTGTCTCCAAATCTCCTGTTAGCGTGTCGCGTTCGCCTTCGGCAATTTCTGGTATTAGATTGTAGAACGATGCAGTCAGGTTTGAGTGTCCCCATTTTCTTTTTATACCAGTTTTCACTTTCCCGGCATATTCTGAAAATCCAGTACCGGGAACGTACCCGTCATTTTTGTTGGTATAGGAATGAGCCACTTTTCCCGAAAGTTGTCCATTAATATACATGTCATTTTTTCCGTAACCAAGTCGTAGTGAACTTCCAATCAGTCCATTATTTGACTGATACTGAGAGGAAAAACTACCAGCCACACTTCCGTCGTACGAACATGGCACGTCGTGCATTATTACAACGCCCGCCATAGCATCGGAGCCATACATAAGCGACATGGGACCTTTGATTATTTCAACTGAATCAATGGAATTTTCATCTATTTCAATACCATGTTCGTCGCCCCATTGGTTGCCTTCCTGCCTAATTCCGTCGTTCACCACAGCCAACCTATTATATCCAAGTCCACGTATTACAGGTTTCGAGATGCCAGAACCTGTCGTTATTTCCGAAACCCCAGGTTGCACAGTGATAGCGTTTATAATATTTCCCGATGCGGTATTGCCCAACTCGCTCATCGTTATTGCCGAAACAGGCAATGACGACAAAATCATTCGTGAGGAACTCGGCGCACCTGTTATTGTTATTTCGTTAAGATTGACTAATACTGACAAAGTATCGTTTTCGTCAGATGTGTTTTGTGCTGTCATTGCAGTACTACACAACAATGACAGAAATATTAAAATATTCTGTTTTTTCATTTTTAACTGAAGTTTGATTTGTACAATAAAAAATATCCTTAGCAAGATGCTAAGAAATTGATGGTCTGTTTGTTATAAAAAACAAGGACCACGTATTGTACACGGAGAAGACTTTTCGTTTGTTACGGCGTTGTATTCGGCCAACAAGTTTTCTAAAACAAGGAATTCTTGTGGCTGTGCTGCCGACAACGATGAAGTCTGCACGTAGGTCGTTCCCAAGAAATCACAAAGGAAACAGGTATGCGAAACGCCGTTTTCAGTTGAATTGTGATTTCCACGTTCAGATGCGACAACGGAATTATCAGCTTTTGGATTAATGGAGTGAACGTGGAAGAACGAAGCCTGCAGAACCGACAGATACACTGTCAGCAGCAAGATAGCATGTATTCGTTGTTTTAATGTAATTTTCATTTTCGCCGGCAAAGATAATAAAAATTTACCGCCCCGTAATGATTAGTCCATATTTGCCGCAAAAATCGTATATTTGCCTATGTATCAAATTTGACGAATATGAAAAGTTTTAAACCTAACTCGTGGCTACTGCCACAACCGGTGCTTATTATCGGCACGTATGACAAGAACGGAAAGCCAAACGCGATGAACGCCGCTTGGGGCGGACAATGGGACGCTCACGAGATTATGATTTCGCTCGGCTCGCACCAAACAACCGACAATCTTGCCGAGAATCCCGACTTCACCGTGACGTTTGCAACTGCCGAAACCGTGGTGGCAGCCGATTATGTGGGCATTGCCAGCGGACGCAAAACTCCCGACAAGATGGAAAAAACTGGCTGGACAATCACAAAAGCTCCCAACGTGAACGCTCCTGTGTTCGGCAATTTCCCCATCACACTCGAATGTCGCCTGACGCAGAAAATTGGCGAAAGCCCCGAGGGTTACAACCTTGTGGCTGAAATTGTCAACATTCTCTGCGACGAAAAATATCTTGCCGCCGACGGCAAACCCGACGTGGAAAAAATGGGACTCATCATTTTCGACCCTATCCATCACACATACATACAATTGGGTAAAAAAGTCGGCAACGCATTCGCCGATGGCAAACAGTTGAAATAAAACACACGACGAAAATGAAAGTGATTCTTACCGGTGCCACAGGTTACGTTGGCGAAGGTGTGCTGCTGGAACTGCTCCGCACGCCCGAAGTTGAAAAAGTTTTGTCGGTCGGTCGCCGTTCGGTTGAGATTGACAAGTACGAATGTCTGACTGCCGACGAGAAAGGCAAATTCGAAGAATATATTGTGTCGGACTTGATGGATTTGAACGCCGGCGACGAGCATTTCAATGGCTACGACGCAGTGTATTTCATTGCAGGTATTTCGTCAATCGGTATGGCCAAGGACGCATATCGCCGCATATCGTACGACATTCCCACACATTTTGCCGACATTATGCCCGACAAAGAAAAGATGACGTTCATCTACCTTAGCGGTGCAGGCACAAATCCGAACGGCAAGCAATGGTGGATGCCGATAAAGGGAGCCACGGAGCAATATGTGGCCAAGGCGGGATTCCGTCACGCGTTTGCGTACCGTCCAGCCCTTATGCGGTGGGCAAAAGGTCAACGCCGTATGCAGAATATGCAGTATGTGTTCATTTTGTTCTATCCGCTTATGTATGTACTTGGTGGAGCAAACAATATGACAGAAATGGCTCATTCCATGCTCGCCTGTTCCCGCGACGGCTATTCCAAATTTGCCATTGGCGCAAACGATATTAAAAAATTGGCGAAGAAGTGGTAGTTACGTCAAACAGTAGGTATTCTTATACTCCTGTTTTGTCCTAAAAGGTTTCAGAAACTGCTTTTTGTTGTACAATCTCAGAAAGTGGTTTCACGCTTTGGGTATTACGCCACAAATTATAATTTTCGCAAGCAACACAATTTTCTTTTTACATCTTTAACAAGACGAACACTCCGACCGATACTGCGGTCGCCGAAACTCACGAAGACTTTACCATCGCCAAAGTAGAAAAGGTAGGCTTCGTCGTTGCCCTTAGCAGACAAAGACCAATATTCCCCACAACTACCCATATAGTACACGTCCGAACCATTACGACCGCCAGCAGCAGGAAAAAATATGGAATTGCCATTTTTTTTACTCGTAAACAATCCTCCATTAACTCCATTATTCGTTGTCCACTTATAATCACAGTTTTCCAATAATTCATTTATTTCTTCTATGGTTGGAACTCGCCATTTAGAATTTGATAATTCTTGAGCTTCGTCAAATGTATAGTATTCTCCATATTCTTCGGGTGTATTTGCACCAACATTGCACGTTGCCCATTTCACAGAAAGACCTAAATCTACTGCTTTTTGGCAAAAACCTGCAAAGCCAAGAATGAGAAAGATTGCGATGGAGAAAAGTTGTTTCATAACATATCCATTTTAACACCTCAAAAATAACAAAAAAATGAACAACTTTTTGGGGAGTTCAGTCTTATTATGTCTGTCAAACGAATAATCACCCCCAATTCTTAATTCCTAATTCATTGCAACTTTCGCAGTTTCCCCTTCTACCTCCACGAAATACATCCCGAGATTACAGGTTCTTGTTTGCAATTTTTGAAACAAAAGATACAATATCGAGAAAATGATATTATATTTGCATTATTGAGGCAGGTCACAAAGACTTGATTTCAACCTAATCCGGCGGGCAGACTGTCCCGCCAATTTTTTGCAACACAATGAAGAAAACGTTAAGCATTTTTGTTGACGAAAGTGGTGATTTTGGTGCATATAGCCCACATTCCCCATATTATATTGTAACTATGCTTTTTCATGACCAAAGCAACGATATTGCGGCACAAGTAAAGAAATTAGAAGAAGAAGTGCTATTGCTTGGCTATGAAAAAAAATTAGTGATTCATACAGCTCCGCTCATTAGAAAAGAAGAAATGTTTTTCAATGTATCGCCAAATCAGCGACGTGCTTTGTTTACGAAACTATTCTATTTTGTAATGAAGTCTGATATACACTATCGTACATTTGTTTTTGAAAAACGGCAATTTGAGGACCATTTTAAATTAGAAGGTAGGATTGCAAAGGAATTATCACAATTTATACGGACAAATCTTTTGTTTTTTCAACAGTTCAGTAATGTGATTCTATATTATGACAATGGACAGCAGGAGCTTAATCGCATTCTCAACGCTGTGCTTTCCGCAGAGCTTTCTCAATACGAATCAAGAAAGGTTTTCCCGAAGGATTATAAATTATTTCAAGCAGCTGATTTGATTTGCACATTGCAGTTGCTTTCTCTCAAAGCTGAACATAATGAATTGTCTCATTCTGAACGTCTTATTTTTCATTCTGTTAGAGAATTACGGAAGCAATTCCTAAAACCTATGAACAAGAAAAATTTTGTATAAATCAAACAAAGGGATTCCCTCAGTTTGAAATCTTGAAGTCACAATTTGTGACTTCAAATTGGGGAGGTGTCCGAAAACTACCTTACGCCTTTACAGAACAAGGATTAGCTATGTTATCGGGACTCTTAAATAGTGATATTGCTATTGATGTGAATATCAACATTATGCGTGCATTTGTAACATTACGGCACTCAATTGGAATAGTTGCAGACAAGGATTTGCGCTATGAAAACCTTTCGCTTCGCATAGATAAACTGAACGATTACATAGAAAACGTTCTGCAAACCCAAAACGATATAAACGACGACACTGCAGCACAATTAGAACTAATAAACCAAACCCTTGCAGAATTACAAGCAGAAAATACCATACGAAAAGAATTTGCCGAACGGAAACCTGTTGGGTTTAAGATTGAGAAATGAACAACTGCATTCTTGTGATTAAAAATACCTTGCGAAAATATCAAAATTCTGGTATTAAGAATTTCGGTTGTAAACTTTTTCGCATTGCTTTTTTCGTTTTGTAAACGTTGGCTTTTATTGCATTTTTTTTACTTTTGAAAAAATTCACAAATGAAGAAACTTTTTGGTTTTTTGGCATTGTTTATCAGTTGCTTGTCGTATTCTCAGGAAAAAGACGGCGGACTGGTATTAGATATAGAACGTGCGTTAGGAAACAGCGAAACCTTTAACAATCCTCTGTTTGCAGGTGATTATCCCGACCCGAGCATTTTGGTTGACGGCGACACGTATTATATTGTTCATTCGTCGTTTGAATACTATCCAGGACTGACAATTTGGTCGTCGCACAATTTAAAAGACTGGATTCCCGTGCAAAGTCCGCTCACAAAATATGTTGGCTCCGTATGGGCTCCTGATTTTGTGAAATACGATGGAAAGTATTATATTTATTTCCCTGCTGGTACAACGAACTACGTGATTTGGGCTGATTCCATAAAGGGGAAATGGTCCGAACCGATTGATTTGCACATTGGCGGCATCGATCCAGGTCACATAACCGACGGGAAAGGTCGGCGGTATTTGTATTTCAGCAACGGTGGATATATTCAGCTGACAAAAGACGGTCTTGCCACAAAAGGCGAATACAAACACGTGTACGATGGTTGGGAAATTCCCCGCGAATGGTCAATTGAATGTTTTTGTATGGAAGGACCAAAACTGACAAAACACGACGATTATTATTATTTGACGGTTGCCGAAGGAGGAACGGCTGGTCCTGCAACAGGACACATGGTGATTTCAGCACGTTCCAAGTCGCCGCTCGGACCATGGGAAAATTCGCCGTACAACCCGATTCTTCGTGCAAAATCATCTCACGAAAATTGGTGTTCTATAGGACATGCTACACCTTTTGCCGATAAAAACGGCGATTGGTGGATGGTGTTTCATGGCTACGAAAACGGACATTACAATATGGGGCGGCAAACTTGCCTTGCTCCTATAGAATGGACACAAGACGGTTGGTGGAAACTTCCCGACGGTTATACTGTGGAAAAGTCTTTCGACATGAACATCAAACAATATGGCGTTAGAATACCGCAAGAGAACAACATTCGTCCCAAATTATTTCATTTTTGGAAAGAATACGACATTTCCCGATTTACTGAAATTGGCAACAAATTCATTGTAAATGGCAAAGGAACCGACGTTGTTTCGAGCAGTCCTTTGCTACATACTCCATCAAATCATTCCTATGAATGTTCGGTGGAAGTGGAAATTGACGGAGACGCCATTGCGGGATTGTTACTATTTTACAACGAAAAAGCATATTCGGGCATTTTGGCTGATAAGTCGGACGTGCTTTCAAACCTGCGTGGATGGCAGTTCCCCACGGAAACCAACGTACACAAACGTCATGTATTTCTCAAATTGAAAAATTACGAAGATGTGGTGGATATGTATTATAGTTTAGACGGGAAAAATTGGACGAAAACGACCAATTCGTTCGACATTTCTGGGTATCACCACAATGTTTTAGGCGAATTCTTAGCGGTCCGAATCGCCCTTGTTTCTATTGGCGAGGGTTCCGTTACATTCAAGGATTTCAATTATCAACCAATTGAATAATGTAAACTATGATAAAAAATGATGCGACTTCGGTGTTTTTGCGAGACTGTATGTTTAGACTTTCCTCCAAAGAATGGAATTCTATGTCATCACAAATTGTGACGACATCATTTTCAAAATGTCCAAAGTTAAGATTGAGAAATGAACAACTATGTTTTTTAGAACACTTTCAACTCTCTTTGCAACCGAGTTGCAGAAAATCTGTTGTAAGTTTGCCGTATAAACAGATGACAAAATGAGTGCAATAATAACAGCATTGTTGATTCCATTAGCGGGAACGGTTTTAGGTTCCGCTTTTGTGTTTTTTATGAAGAACGAAATACCCGAACTGTTTCAGAAAATCTTGTTGGGATTCGCTTCGGGCGTGATGGTTGCCGCTTCGGTGTGGTCGCTTTTGATTCCTGCTATCGACATGGGCAGCGTGTGGCCCGTGGTTGTTGGTCTGCTGGGCGGATTTGCATTCCTGTTGCTTATCGACTACATTACGCCGCATATTCACCCTAAAGGCGGACACGAAGGTCCGCAAAGCCATCTGTCGCGGACAACAATGTTGGCTCTGGCGGTTACAATCCACAATTTTCCCGAAGGAATGGCAGTGGGTGTGGCTATTGCCGGCGCAGCAACGGCAGACTTCAGCACGGCGAGTGCCATTGCGCTTGCCGTGGGTATTGCTATACAAAACATTCCCGAAGGAGCAATCATTTCCATGCCGCTCCGTAGTGCGGGAAACAGCCGCTTAAAATCATTCGCCATAGGCAGTCTGAGCGGCGTGGTGGAACCTGTGGGCGGAGCTTTGGTGCTTCTGCTTGCATCGGCGGCAACCGCCACTATGCCATATCTGCTTCCGTTTGCCGCAGGTGCAATGCTCTACGTGGTTATTGAAGAACTGATTCCCGAATCCTCACAAGGCGAACATTCCAACGTGGCGACCATCGGTTTCGCCATCGGATTTGCCATGATGATGGTGCTCGACGTGGTGATGGGATGATAATTTATTCCGCAACCGTCAGCTCTGGCACATACGGTTCCGTAACCGTTCCTTGACGGGCATCGTTCTCGAACGGGAACACGTTGGTTGCCTCAAAAAGGTTTTTGTAATGTACGTTTGTTACTTGACATAGCAAAGGCATATCAAAAATTCATATCTTTGTAGAAATCAAAAAAATCATTTTTATGAAAAATCTTACATTGTTTTTAAGTTGCTTGCTCATTGGTACAACAACCTTATTTGTGAGTTGTGACAAGAAAGACGACCCGACTCCGGAAAAAGAGAAGAAAGAGAACAAAGACCTTGTGTTGGAATATTCCCTAACGTTTGCCAATAGCGAAATAATAGATTATGAGTCAAAACAAGTGGAACTTGATCTTAATACCATAGCAGCATACTTGGGCGTTGATAAAGAACAATTAGGTAGTGCATTGACAGGGAAAGAAAAAAGCGACATCACTTGCCTGGCAATCAATAATTCTACCAATTCCGACACAATACGCTCAAATACCCAATACCATTGGGGACATTGGTGGGAGAAAAACGGTGACGTGTGCGAAAAATACAATGGTATGTTTCAGTCAGCATTCACATATAAGGAAGGCATTGGTATATTCAACATTTACTTAAATTATGACCGATATGAAGTCTGCCAGACAAAAATTATCGAAGCATTACGATACCAAGGCAAATGCGTGAAGATTATCTTCACTATTTCTGTGATTGACCTCAACGACAAGCAACATGTTGTCGCCACCAACTCAATGTCGGTTGACTATCTTGTCACAAGCCAGTCACAAAAAGTTTTCATAGATGATTTCAATGCCGAGGCAACATTGTCGGCACTTGGGGCAAATTCTTGGGACGATGTAATCTGGTTGGTCAAAGGAGAATTGGGTTACAATACAGTTTATGTATCAACTATTACCAAAGAGCCCTGTTATTATTACGATGAAAATGGAGATTATACATCATCATTGTTGGAGTCTGTAATATATGCCACTGTTCTGGAAGGACAATTAAGCATTCAACAGATGGGAACCGAGGTAAAGCCAAACGGCACAATGATCATCAAATTCTATATGCTGTACAACAGCAAAATTGTTGAGAACAGTGTTACAATCAATTTTGTTGATTATTTAGACCCAGCAACCGCCCCTGAAGGGAGTCCTGCTTCTATAGAGAAAGACCTTTCCGTTACGTTTCCACGCAATGATTGGGAAGCTACGAGCATTGATATAACGGAAGACTTGCGTCAATGTTTCAAAATGACTACCTATCAGGTTCATAAAGTAATCGACAACAATGAGATAAAGATATGGTATGGAGAAGTTGGCAAGGGAGAATATAATTCTGGTTTTTATATTGATACGGAGGGAAATGTTGTTTCTGCTTCTGATTTCTTTTCGGTGTTTTCTTCTATAATCGCTTCATTAACAATCAATTCTGCAGAGGACAACATTGCCCTATCGCTTACAACGATAAGTGCCACCAGTAATCCAGATATTACTACCATTACACCGAAACTGATTTTAGAAAAAGATGGTGTAACGGCGACGTTTAATATCACGATAAATATAGAATAATTCGTTGGTGAGTAACGAGATTATATAGGGAGGGACGTTGTCACATCCTTTCTCTTGTATTTTATGCTATACGAAGTGTTTTGAGAGCAAGTTTGCTTGCCAATTGTTCCGCGTCTTTCTTGCTTCGTCCGACACCTTCGGAAATCTTCTCGTTGTTGATGAAAATCTCTGCTTTGAATGCTTGTCGGTTGCTTTGGGAAATAGGTTTTGACACAAGTTGTAATTCAAGTTTCTTCTTTTGTACGTATTGATACAATTTACTTTTGTAGTTGGTGTTGATTATAGGAAGCGTTTCTTTATTGATATGGGGGAGGATGATTTTTGAAATCACATAATTTTTTGTCTTTCTGTAGCCAAGATCTTTGTACATTGTGCCAATAAAGGCCTCAAGGCAATTTCCCATAGCATCGTTTTGCTTGAGGTTTGGTATTCGTGCCCAAATATGTTTTTGTAATTTCATTTCAATGGCAATGTCGTTGAGACGTTTCCTTTTCACTATGTTTGACCGCATTTCGGTTAAATTTCCTTCTTTAGCATCAGGATAGGTTTCGAAGAGGTAACCTGCCACTATACTATCTAAAATGGCATCGCCAAGAAACTCCAATCGTTCGTTGCTTCCACTCTTCAACGCTTTGCTTGAAGAACGATGAGTGAAGCATCTTTTATATAAGTCCAAATTTTTGGGGCAGAGTCCTATTGTTTTGTAGAGAAAAGTAAATAACTCTTTATCTTCTTTTGACAGAAAGAGGAGTCTGATGTGAAATAAGAGTTTATTCACTGTATTTCTTGAATATAATAGTGCTATTGTGACCGCCGAATCCGAAATTATTGCTCAAAACATATTGTACATTGCGTTGTTGAGCTTCGTTTGTGGTCAAATTTAGTTTGCTATCAATTTTTTCATCCAATTGTTTGAAATTGATAGTAGGAGGGATGATGCCTGTCTGAATTGCGAAAACAGAAGCAACAGCTTCCATTGCACCAGTCGCACCCAACATGTGCCCCGTCATTGATTTGGTTGAACTGATGTTGAGATTGTACACATCGTCACCAAACAATTTTTGAATTGACGTCAATTCTATAATATCTCCGATAGGAGTTGATGTTCCGTGAACGTTTATATAGTCAATGTCAGATGGTTTTATGTTCGCATCTTCCAAAGCATATTTCATCACATTGATTGTTCCTCGCCCTTCGGGATGAGGAGCCGTTAAATGGTAAGCGTCGGATGTCAATCCGCAACCGACAATTTCTGCGTAGATTTTTGCTCCACGTTTTTTAGCGTGTTCCAATTCTTCCAAAAGCAGTGCCACGCCACCTTCTGCCATGACAAACCCGTCGCGAGTCGCATCAAACGGACGACTTGCCGTCGTCATCTCCGCATTGTTCTCGGAAAGAGCCTTCATTGCATTGAAACCACCTATGGCACTAATGTTGATAGGTGCTTCGGAGCCACCAGAAATTAGCATGTCGCATTTGCCAAGACGGATATAGTTGATTGCATCAATAATGGCGTGTGACGATGATGCACATGCCGATGATACAGAATGACTTATACCACGTAATCCAAACTTAATCGAAATCGGACCTGCGGCCATATTAGGAATCAATGTTGTAATGGTAAACGGACTAAAACGCGGATTACCTGTTCCGCTTGCATATAAATCAAGATTTT
>JAEEQV010000364.1:0-2654 GCA_016285445.1 Bacteroidales bacterium | reverse complement strand
CAAATGCGTCTTACGCTGCCGCCAAAGCATTTGCCATAGGTTATATTGTTTATAAGGATTTCAACCAAAGTTATGCGAATACGCTGAAAATAGCCGCCGAAAAAGCATGGAACTGGGCAGAAGCGAATCCAAGCGTCGAGTTTAGAAATAGCGACAACGGTGTGGCTGCTGGCGAACAAGAAGGTGGAACATCGGTAAGATTAGTTCAACGTTTGAACGCATCTTTGTATTTGTATGAAATGACGGGTAAAGAATCTTATTTGTCTGTTTTTGAATCTCATTATACAGAATTGGATTTCTCCAAATGGTATAATTATATGGACCAATATCGTCAACAAGACGAATATATGCTTCTTCGTTATCTGACTATGAACAATGTTTCGAAATCGATTCAGCAAACCATTTCCACTGGATTACAAAAAGGGTTTTATAAATCGAAGGACGACCTTGGCACTATGTTAGGAACGGATGCGTATCGTTCCCATTGTCGTCACTACAATTGGGGCTCAAATTCTCACAAATGCACGTATGGTAATTTGTACTATGCGTATGCAAAACAGTCACTTACAAACAACGAGGAAGAGTTTTTGACAGCCGCCGAGGATTATATTCACTATATCCACGGCGTAAATCCGTTCGCAATGGTGTACTTAACCAATATGAACGAACGAGGTGCGTCGAACAGCGTGAATCAAATGTACCATGGCTGGTTTTGCAACGGAAGCGAAGATTGGGACGACGTTGCCACCTCTACGTATGGCCCCGCTCCTGGATATTTGATTGGCGGCCCTTACGGATATGTGAGTGGCGATAATATCAACACGTATACCTTGGCTTCATGCTGCGACAATCAAAGTTGTGGTTCTAAATATAACAATAGTTTGTGCCGAGAAGATTTGATTTTCCCCGAAGACGAACCGTTTGCAAAACGTTACCATGACTTCAACGACGGTTGGCCTGTAAATTCATGGACAATCACCGAGCCAAGTTGTGGCTATCAGGTGAACTACATTCGGTTACTTTCAAAGTTTGTTGCGAAAAAAGCAGAAAATCAGCAACCTGACGCTGTTTCTCTCTTGGCAACCTCTGATATCAAAATATATCCAAACCCGACGGATGATGATTTGTATATAGAAACAGAAAACACGGATTATAAAAACCTCAAACTCTTTGACATACAGTCAAATTGCGTATTCTCAATGGAAACCGACCGAAGTCTGGTTCACTTGGATTTACGGGAATTGCCAACAGGAGTATATGTCTTACAATTGTTCAATCGTGGACAAATTATCGTAAAACAGATTATTGTGAAATAAATGCACACTTAAATTGCTTCTGACTCGTTAAATAAAAACAGCGTTTCAAAAAGCATTTGGCAGAATTTTGTATTTTTGTGCGTCATAAAAAATACAATAATAATGGATTACAAAGTAGCAGACATAAAATTAGCCGAATGGGGACGTAAGGAACTTGATTTGGCAGAGATTGAAATGCCGGGGCTGATGGCTCTCCGTGCTGAATATAAAGGTAAGAAACCGCTTGCCGGTGCAAAAATCAGTGGCTCGTTGCACATGACCGTACAGACGGCAATTCTAATTGAGACATTGGTGGAACTTGGTGCCGACGTGCGTTGGGCTTCGTGCAACATATTTTCTACACAAGACCATGCAGCAGCAGCAGTTGTCGTGGGCAAGAACGGAACAATCGACAACCCACAGGGAACTCCAGTATTTGCATGGAAAGGCGAAACGTTGAAAGAATACTGGGAATGTACGAAAAAAGCCCTTACGTGGCCTGACGGAACTGGTCCCACAATGATACTTGACGATGGTGGCGACGCTACGTTAATCGTGGTTCGCGGCTCTCAATTCGAGGCTGAAGGCAAAGTTCCTGATTTCAATCCTGATACTGATTCAGAGGAATGGGGCGTGATTTTGGATATGTGTCGTGAGACGATGAAACAAGATCCTCAATTCTGGACAAACAAAAAGAAAAACATCATAGGCGTTTCCGAAGAAACAACAACTGGCGTTCACCGTTTGTACCAAATGGCTGAGCAAGGCATTCTTCCTTTCCCTGCCATCAACGTGAACGATTCTGTTACAAAATCGAAATTCGACAATTTGTATGGTTGCCGCCACTCGTTGACCGACGGTATTATGCGTGCCTCCGACGTGATGTTGGCTGGCAAGGTTGCCGTTGTCTGCGGCTACGGTGACGTTGGTAAGGGTTGCGCCCAATCGCTTCGCGGACAAGGTGCACGTGTGATTGTGACGGAAATTGACCCAATCTGCGCTTTGCAGGCATCAATGGAAGGCTATCAAGTGTTGACGGTTGAAGACACGTTGGAATATGGTGACATTTATGTTACCACCACCGGTGACTGCGACATTATTACGGCTGAACACATGAGCAAAATGAAAAATATGGCGATTGTGGGCAACATCGGCCACTTCGACAACGAAATCCAGATGGCTGAGTTGGCAAAAATACCAGGAATCAAGAAGAAAAACATCAAGCCACAATATGACCAATGGACATTCCCCGACGGTCACAGTGTGTTGATTTTGGCAGAAGGCCGTTTGCTGAACCTCGGCTGTGCAACAGGACATCCAAGTTTTGTAATGTCGGCTTCGTTCACAAACCAGACATTG
>JAEEQV010000363.1:0-2668 GCA_016285445.1 Bacteroidales bacterium | reverse complement strand
GTTGCATCTTCGAATGCCGAAAGCAATTATCGACGTTTCTCGTTAAATGCCAATGCAGTATATCCTATCAATACAAGATTGACTTTACTTCCGAGTTTTATTTATACAAATCAAAAAATGTATAATGAAATGAACATCGGAACGTATTTGAAATGTGGCATCGGTGACTTTACACCGTTGATTGACGCATTGTACGTTGGATCTTGGTATAGAGTTAAAGATGCTATTATTTTAGGTGTGATGTTCGACAAACCGATAAATAAAAACTGGACACTTCAATTCGGTTTCAGCTACGATGTCACCGTGTCAAGTTATCGTAAGTCAGACAAATGGACGACGGGAAAAAATGTTAAGGGCGACAGTTTCGAGTTCTCTCTTAAATTGTTGAATTGCCGTCTTCCGATAGTTGTTAATCCAGAAGGTATTGTTAACGATCCATTTAGATAGAATATGAATCGAATAAGTCGCATCTGTACCATAGTTATTTTTTCGTTTTTTGTTGCAATTGGTTCGTTTGCACAAGGAAAGAAACAATATTACGAAGCATATATAGCGTTGGGTGACACGTGTTTTGCTCACGCAAACTATTTTGGCGCTCATCAGGCTTACGAAAAGGCTCTTGCCTATGTCGACAATCCAAATATTGCGTTTAAGTGTGCCGAGGCATGTCGTGGTTACCAAAATTATCCTGATGCTGAAAAATATTACAAAATAGCGATTTCTAAGGATTCAATCACATTCCGTCTTGCAAATTATTGGTATGCCGAGATGTTGATGTTGCAAGGTAAATATGATGAAGCAAAAGAACAGTATGATATTCATTACAAATTGAACAAAAACAAAAATGACTATTATACAAAACGAGCAAAGGAACAATCTACCAACGTTACTAAGAAAATCAAGAAAGTAGGAGAGTCTGTAGGCTTGGAAGTAAAGCATATTAACGACTTGGATATCAATTCAATGTATGCTGAATATGCTCCGTGTCAATATAATGACTCTATATTCTTTTTTGCCGGTGTTCGTCCGTTGGATGCTAAATTGGCGGATACGTCTTTTATTTATGCAAACTATTTGACTCGTGTAATACAGGCAACGAGACGCAATGACTCGACGTGGTCTAATGTAAAGGTTGTGAGTTCGCTAATTGATCCTAATGCCCATGTGAATAATTTGTCTTTTACTCGCGATGGGAAAACAGCATATTTCAGTAAATGTTTTGGATATAATTGTTCAATTTACAAAGCCGACTTCGACCCGAAATTCCTTGATTTCTCGAATGTAACAAAGTTGCCAGCTCCTATAAATATGGCGCAGACAAGTAATACGACGCCACAAATTGCGTATACGTCGCAGGGCGATTACTTGTTCTTCGCATCGAATCGAAAAGGAACAAAGGGCGGATATGATATTTGGTATGCGTCGATAGACTCATCAGGAAATATCGGTTCCGTTCAAAACTGCGGAAAAAATGTCAATACTATCGGCGATGAGGTTACGCCGTTCTACGATGCCCGCGATTCTTTGCTGTATTTCAGTAGCGAATGGCATACGACTTTGGGCGGATTCGACATTTTCTCGTCCAAAGGTGATTTGAGCAGTGGCCGTTGGACCGATGCCGTCAATATAGGTGCTCCTATAAACTCGTCGTATAATGATTTGTACTATGCATATTCACGTGACTCGTTGAGAGCATATTGGTGTTCAAATAGAGAAGAGTCGGTGAAACTTATCGGAAAGGCTTATAGTAACGACATTTATTCTCATTCTTTAATTCGTCGTTCTATTTCTCGAATTACCGATTTGGTTCCAATCACGTTGTATTTTGATAATGACTATCCAGACCCGCGTTCCAAGGATTCTGTGACGGATAAGATTTATGAAAATTTGTATAACGATTTCGTGGTGAAGAAAGATGAATATATTAAAGAATATACCAAATATTCGCCAGAAGAACGTTTGAAATACGATACTCGAAATGTTGAAACTTTTTTCAAGGATTTACAAAGTGAGTGGGAAAAACTTGCGTTGTTTGCCGAGTTGATGGAGGTGATTCTTGCCGACGGTCAAGATATTGTCGTGGCATTTAAGGGATATGCCAGCCCGGTAGGTAATTTGGCGTATAATGAAATTGTTGCAAAAAAACGTATTTCGTGTATTCAGAATTATTTCGTATCATATCACAACGGAGTGCTCAATCAATATTTGCACAATGAGCCAAAATCCGGGAAGGGAAGTTTGAAGTACATTTATGAGCCAATCGGTGTTGTAAAGGCGGAAAATACGTTCTATACAAGTTCGGGAGCTCAGGTAAGTGCAATTTCCGACCGTCGCCAAAAATGGATGTCGGTATATAGTCCGGCGGCTGCATATCAACGTAAAATTGAAATCATTGCCGTTGACATAGAATACGAAAACGAATTGTTTGAAGAAATCAACCGCGAAATCAAGACACAAAAGAAAATGGTCGACGAAGTTGATGGTACGTCGTTGTATAAAGAAGGCGAAGAACCTACCGAAAACGATGAAGAATTGAATGGCGGCGGATTTTCTATTCAACCTGCATCAGAAGAAGACGCGGTTGAAGATGACGGTACAAAGCTGAAATTGAAACCAGCAATTATTATGATTGATGCAGAGGAGGAAGAAGATACGGTTCCTGAAGTCA
>JAEEQV010000362.1:0-2672 GCA_016285445.1 Bacteroidales bacterium | reverse complement strand
ATATTTATCAGCGTCACTGGGGGTATCATAGGAGTGATTTTCGGCATTACCGCAGCAAAAGTGACGACCATATTCACGCAATGGCCGACAATCATTACGGGGTCGTCATTACTTATTTCATTCTTGGTATGTGCAGTGACGGGAATATTCTTTGGGTGGTATCCTGCAAAAAAAGCTGCAAATTTAGACCCGATTGTGGCACTTCGCTACGAATAACAAAAACGGAACATGAAGACAATCACAATTAACTCAATAGACGAGATAGCCCAAGCGGCGCGAGAATTCAAGAATGCCATCCAAGGGCACAAAGTAATAACGTTCCATGGTGAAATGGGCGCTGGCAAGACCACGTTCATCAAAGCATTATGTTCCGAATTTGGTGTTACCGACAACGTTGCAAGTCCAACGTTTGCCATCATCAACGAATATCTCACCCCATCGAATGAAACGATTTATCATTTCGACCTCTATCGGTTGGAGACAATCGCCGACCTACAAAATATAGGCGCCGAAGATTATTTTTATAGTGGAAACCTTTGTCTAATTGAATGGCCAGACATTGCAGAGCCTTTATTGCCAGGCGACACGCTCCACGTTACAATCGCCGTTTTACCTGATAAGACAAGGGAAATCAGTTTTTAGCGAACTCTATAATTGTACAACAATTTTTGTTCGCCTTCAACAATCACATTGAAACATTGTTCTTTTCCTCGAGCGTAGAAATTATTTTTGCCCGTTACCGGAAAACCTTTATACAACGAGCCGTCGCTATTTATGACATATAATTTCTCGTTTTTCTCGTCTAACGCGGCAATTTTCGTATCGCCATCATATTGGAAAATGAACGGTTTCGACAATACGTCATTCGCCGAATAGGTAAAGATTTTCTTCCCTGCGCTGAAAACACCTACCTTGTTTTCGTCAACAAACACATAGTCACCGTTGCCATCATTGGTAACATCTGCAAATAAGAAATAGTGATTTGCCGAAACACTTGTCAATGTTGTGGATTGAACTGTTCCGTCCAAGAATATCTCCTTTACTACGCCATCCACGTCGGTCGTGATAAAGCGAGATAATTGGGGTTGGGCTCCCGACTCAAAAGCAATCGTGGAGTTTGGCGCTTTTTCTATCAATTCGGAAATGTCAATTCTGGTTTCGCCTCTTCTGTTCACCACATACACGTGGTATTTGTCAGCAAAAACAATATAATCTTTCCCTGCATCAACAAAGTGACGTGGAGTTGTAACGATAGGACTTTCCACAGGAACGCTCCAGTCGTTGATTTTTGACCACAAACCACCTTCCAAAGCGAACATTTCCAATGTGTTGTCGTCATTTGGAATCAACATTCTGTATTTTTTGTTTTTATCATAGTCAAACACGGCTATGCCTACCGATGCATTTTTTTGCAATGTCAGAGGAAAATTACCCACATTTTCGCCATTTCTATCAAGCAAATACACCGTTTTTGCCGTGTTGAACAAGTACTGTTGCTTGTTGTTTGCCAACGCATCGACAAAATTGACAGTACCCATTATCGGACCATCTAACTGTTTGTTCCATAGGTTTTTACCCGTTGATTCCTCAACAAGGTGCAATACGTTATAGCCATCTTGAAACAACAACAGCGACTCGCCTCTATGAGAGACGAAACTCACAGGTTGAGAAATGAGCGACGTGTCTAATGCCATTTTCCAATCACATTCGGGTTTTCCCGATTTTTGTGTCGATAAGGAGATTACGACGTCATTGTACAGTTTATTTCCCTCGTCGGCAATAATCTGGTACGAGATTGCGTCCATTGTTTTGAGTTGAGGTGCAAACTGGTCAAAAAATCCGGCACGGTTCGCATCAAAAAATCCTTTGAACACCTCCAACGATTGAGGGATAGAATAATATGCATATAACGAATATGCCGATTTCACGTTGTCATCAAACCTTCCATAATTTGAGTCCGAAGCAAGCGTCATACCTCTGTCGTATTCATTGATAAATGCCACGCACGACTGTTCGGAATTGGCGAATATCACATACGAATCAACTATGGTTACATATTTTGCCCCGACGTGCGAAAACAAATTGCCCCAAATCGTCTGCGGCATTTTTGTTATAGGCAGTTGATACAGCGTAAATTCCTCTCCCGATGGTGCGACGTAAATTTTCGACGAAGCGACAAATCCCTGATTTTTCTTCTCGTAATTGCTTTGCAACTTCTCTAAATCGGAAACAACCGTTTTGATACTTTTAATTTTCAGGATAGCAAACGTGTTGTCATATAAATTGTCGGTAAACGACGGCATCATTGCAAATGCAAGTTCATCGTCAATCCACGAATACATCATTTCTGCGACATTCACCTTCGTATCAGCCGAAAAGGCGCTATTCAAGGCGCTCAACCCTTTTTCGTATGAATTGAAGTAACTGTTTTTTCTTAAATAATTTTTATAGTTCTCCTTGTATTTATCCTTGTTACTCAAGCCTATGGCAATAAAATGAGAGGTTGAGACAGGTAAAATTGAGCATACATTGCCACGAACTAATTTTTGACCTTCAAACAAGTTAAAGTATTCTCCGTCAAAATGAATGGAATCTGTCGTCACAAAACCATTCAAACGCACAATGTCGTTTTTCTTCGATAAGTCTAATTCCGTCCAACTACCAATTTGCGG